>JANXZP010000025.1 GCA_025355485.1 Pseudomonadota bacterium | reverse complement strand
CAGGATCATCGGCATTTCATCGACATCACCCGAACGCACGGCCGCGCGCATGTGTTCGCGCGTGAGCGCATCGGTGTGCGCGAGTGCGTGGATCAGCGGCAGGGTGGCTTTGCCTTCGGCGAGGTCGTCACCGAGATTTTTTCCGAGCGCGATGCCGTCGGCGGTGTAGTCGAGCACATCGTCGGCGATCTGGAATGCGAAGCCCAGTTCCAGTCCATAGGTGTGCAGCGCTTGCTGATGGACCGCGTCGGCACCCGCGAGCAAACCGCCCAGCCGCGTCGCCGCCGCGAACAGCACCGCGGTCTTGCGCTCGATCACCTGCAGGTACGCGGCCTCGTCGGTGTCGGGATTGCGCACGTGCAGCAGTTGCAGCACTTCGCCCTCGGCGATGGCGTTCGTCGTATCCGCAAGCACGCGCATGATCTCGGTGCTGTCGAGTTCGACCATCAGCTGGAAACTGCGCGAATACAGGAAGTCGCCGACCAGCACGCTCGGCGCGTTGCCCCACAGCGCATTCGCGGTCTTGCGGCCGCGCCGCAGGTCGGATTCGTCGACCACGTCGTCGTGCAGCAGGGTCGCGGTGTGGATGAACTCGATGATCGCCGCAAGCTGGTGGTGTTCGTCGCCGCGATAGCCCATCGCGCGCGCGGCAAGCAGGACCAGCATCGGCCGCAGCCGTTTGCCGCCGGCCGCGATGATGTGCTGGCCGATCTGGTTGACCAGCACCACGTCGGATGCCAGCCGCTTGCGGATCAGCGCGTTGACCGCGTCCATGTCATCGGCCGTCAACGCCTGGATCGCAGGCAGGGCAAGGCCTGGAGCTGATCCGGGGTCGGGGCGGCGCTGGATGGATGCGTCGGGTGTCATCGGCTGTGGCGGCAGGGGGACGGTCGATTATATCCGGCCCGTTCGGTCGCCGCGTCTCGCGGCCTGAGACGGGACTGCGGTGGTATCCTGACTATACAAATTGCACGAGGAATGCGGCATGGCACGCGGAGTCAACAAAGTCATCCTGATCGGCACGCTCGGCAAGGATCCGGAAGTGCGCTACGCGCAGAGCGGATCGGCGCTGGCCTCGGTCAGCATCGCCACCAACGAGTCCTGGAAGGACAAGAACGGCGAGAAGCAGGAACGCACCGAATGGCATCGGCTGAAATTCTTCGGCCGGCTGGCCGAGATCGCCGGCGAGTACCTCAAGAAAGGCTCGCAGGTGTACGTCGAAGGCTCGCTGCGCACCGACAAGTACACCGACAAGCAGGGCGTCGAGCGCTACACCACCGACATCATCGTCAACGAGATGCAGATGCTGGGCGGACGGCCGGACGGCGCTGCACGCAGCGAAGGTTCCGAACGCGCGCCACGCGCATCGGGTGGTGGTGGCTTCGGCGACCAGGGCGAGCGCTCTGCGCGTCCGGCCGCTCCGCCGATGGACAACGACTTCCCGGACGACGACATTCCGTTCTGACTTCTAGCTCAGAATCTGGGGAATTGATCAACACGGCAATCCGGGGAGTGCCGTCGCCGGTGACGAGTCTGCAAGCGATTTACCGGGACGTCTGCGCCCGGAACCTGTTCACGATCGAATCCGCCGCAGACTTGGCGACGCTGGATTGCGCGCGCTTTGTCGATTGCGTCGCGCGTTGTCGCATCTTGTTCGCGGAGATCGGCGTTCGCAACGGCGATGCGGTGCTGTTCCACGGCGATCAGGGATTTCCCGCGCTGGTCGCGTTCTGGGCGACGGTGCTGGAAGGCGCGGTGTTCGTCCCGGTCGATGCAAGTTGGCCTGCATATCTATTGGAAAAGACATGCGTGAAGGCGAGCCCCGCGCTCGCGATCGTCGACGATGACTTGCTGCCTGCATGGCAAGGATTGTCGTGTCGGCTTGGCGTGATGCCGGCTTCCATCGTGGGCGCGCGACTGCTCGACGATAGCGCGACGAGCGCTGATGCCGGAATTGAACAGTCCGCATCGTCGGATTTTTCGGCGGACACGCCAGCCGCTTATTTGTTCACTTCCGGTTCGACCGGTGATCCAAAAGCCGTCGTGTTGAGCCATGCCGCGCTCGCACGCAGCGCGCGGTTGGTCGTGGACACCTTCGACTGGCAATCGGGCGAGCGACTGCTCAACCTCGCCGATCCGCACACGATGAGCGGCCTGCGCAACGCATTCGTGGCCGCGCCGCTCGCGGGGATGGCGTGGATCTGCTCACCCAGGAAACAGCGCGACAACACATTCGCCCTGCTCGACTGCATCGAACGCACCCAGCCGCAGCGGATGTTCGCTGCGCCGGTCGTGTTGCGCCACGTCAACCTGCTCGGCGATCGCGTTGCCGATGCCGTGTTCGCTTCGACGAAAGCCGTCTATTGCACCGGCACCGACTTGAACGCCGACGACGTGCGCCAGTTCTACCTGCGTTACGGAATCCCGGTGGTGAATTACTACGGGCTAACCGAAACCGTGGGCTTGTGCGTGAGCCAGGATGTGCGCGCGTGGTCCGCCGACGATGCGAGCATCGGCCGTGCGGTGGGTTGCGATGCGCGCGTCGTCGATGAAAACGGCCGCGATGTGGCGCAGGGTGAGGTGGGCGAGTTGCAGATCCTGCTCGAACATCCGATGAGCGGTTACCTGCACGATGCAGCCGCGACCACGGCAAGGTTCGACGGCCGTTGGCTGTGCACCGGCGATCTTGTGCGCCGCGATGGCGAGGGACGGATCAGCATCGTCGGGCGCAGTGGCGATTTCATCAAGACTCTGGGCACCGAGAAAATCCAGCCGCAGGAAATCGAGGCCGTGCTGGAGCAGTATCAGGGCGTGGCCGAGGCGGCCGTGTTCGGTTGGGCTGATGCTGCGGGCGGCGAGAGGATCGCTGCGCTGATCTGCGCTGGCGCTGACGTGGCAGAGGAGTCGCTGTCCGACAGTCGCATCGCGGCCTTCGTGCGCGAACGGCTCGGACCGTCGCGCATGCCGACGATTTTCAGGCGCGTCGCCGCGATCCCGCGCAGCGCCAACGGCAAGATCTTGCGCAAGCAGTTGAAGGATTTCATCTGATGACGGTGGCCAGGACGATGAGCTCTTCCAGCGATTGCTATCGCGCGATCTGCGATGGCGCGCACGCGGGCAAGCCGTGGCTGGTGACTGAGCGCCGCACGGTGGATTTCGCCGAATTGCGCGGCAGGATCAAATCCATAGCGGGACTGTTGCGCACTCTGGACGTCGGCATCGGCGAGCGCGTGGTGATTGCCAGCAGCGACGATGCGGAAACCTCGCTGCTGTTCGTGGCATTGGTGTGCAACGGCGTCACCGTGGTCAACCTCGACCCGGAGACCAGCGCCGAGCGCGCGCGGAGTTTGATCCAGCGCGCCGATCCACGGCTGCTGCTGCTGGATCGCGAACTCGCTGCGAAATGGTCTGCTGCCGCGCTGCCGGGACAACTCGTGGAGATCGTTGCGCAAGCATCGTCGCGCAAATTGCTGGGCAAGCTGCTTGGCAAACCGGCGCCCGCCGAAGGCTTGCACGCATTGCTCACCACAGTGCAACCGCAGCCGCCGCCGGATGCGGTCGACCCCGAATCTCTCGCCTACATCCTGTTTACTTCGGGCACCACCGACCAGCCCAAGGGCGTGTGCATCAGCCATCGCGCGCTGTTCGCGCATCTGGCTACGCTTAGTCGCCGCTTCGGTTACGACGCCACCAGCCGCATCCTCAACACCCTGATGTTGTCGCACACCGACGGCATGACCCAAGGGCCGATGATCGCGTTCTACAACGCGATTACTATCTATCGGCCGCTGCGTTTCGATGTCACCCGTATCGAGGCGATGCTCGATGCGATCTACCAGCTGCGTATCACCCACATGGTCGCGGTGCCGACGATGTTGTCGCTGATCGTGCGGCTCGGCCTGGAGCAGCGCGATGCATTCCAGGGCGGCGATTTCCAGTTGCTGGTTTCCTGCGCCGCCCAGCTCGAAAAAAACCTGTGGGAAGAATTCGCCACGACCTTCCGCGTACCGATCGTCAATCTTTACGGCCTGACCGAAACCGTCACCGGCGGCGTGTTCGCGGGGCCGGATGCGGCGAGCGGCGTTGCGGGCAGCATCGGCATGCCGATGGATTGCGAACTGCGCATCGTCGATGACGCAGGATGCGATGTCGCGCCCGGCGCGCCTGGCGAACTGCTGATGCGCGGCGACTTGCTGATGTCCGGCTATTTCGGCGATCCCGAACTGACTTCGAGCGTGCTGCGCGACGGCTGGCTGCATACCGGCGACCTCGCACGACGCGACGCGGCTGGGCTGTACTGGATCGTCGGCCGGGTGAAGAACATCGTGATCCGCGGCGGCTACAACATCAGCCCCGAGGAAATCGCCAACGTGCTGCAACGCCATCCACGAGTGCGCGAAGCGGTCGCGTTTGGCGTGCCCGATCCGGTCTGGGGTGAGACGGTCGCGGCATTGGTCGCGGTGGAATTGCCGTGCGATGCGGAACAGTTGCGCGCGCATTGCGCATCTCTCCTCGAAGCGTGGAAAGTTCCGACGCGGATCGAGATCGTGGACGCATTGCCGCGCGGACGCTCGGGGAAGGTGATGATCGAAGCCGCGCGCGCAATGCTCGGCGACGCGGTGGCGGCCAGCGAAGGACATGACCCGGCCGCTGATTTAGCCGAGCGTGTGCTGAAAGTCGCTGCGGCCAGCTTCAAGACCGAGCGCGGGAAGCTCGGCCTGCACAGTACGCCCGAAGACGTGCCGGGCTGGGATTCGCTCGCGCACATGCAACTCGTCGGCGCGCTGGAAAAGGAGTTCGGCGTGCAGCTCCACGCGCGCGACATCATGGCGCTCGATCGCCTGGACAAGGCGTTGAAGATGGTTTGCCCGTGACCGGCTCGCTGGCGAACAAGCCGCCGCTGGCCGTCTGGATCGCTGCGACGCTGTTTGCAGTCGTGCTGCTGCTCGCACTGGGCAACCTGCATCGGACAGCGTGGCTGGCGGGGTCCGTCGACAAGTCAGTGAGCTTCAACCTGCAACGCTTGCAGGCGATACCGCCGGGTGCGCTGCACGTCGTCGCGCTGGGTTCGTCCAAGACGATGTACGCGGTGGATTTCGATGCTGCGTTCGCATCACGCCTGGGCGTGCCTGGCCGGCGCGTGGTGTTTCATCGTGTCACCGCGAACGACCCGGCGGTTGGATATTTGTATCCGGCATTGGCGGCCATCGCACGTCGACCGCCGGATGTGTTGCTGGTGGAGGCGGAGTTGCTGCTGTTCGACCGCAGCGAACACGCTCCGATCGCCGGATTGCTCAGGCATGCGCGGCTGAACCTGATCATGCTGCGCATGCACCTGGCGATCGCCCCTGCGCATGGCGAAATGGACGACAACCGCGGGCAGGAAGAGTGGCCGCCCGAAGCCAGTTGCAGGCACCGCAAAAATCCTGATGCGCTGGCTGCTTATGCACAGTACGCCGCGCGCTGGCGCGAGATCACCGATGACGAACGCGCGACGGACCTCGCCTACTTGCGCCGCATGCAGGCGGCTGGCACACGCGTGGTCCTGCTCACGTTGCCGCGCTCGCCGTCGGGCGACAGCGTCGTGCCCGCCAGCCTCAAGCGGGAGACGGCGCTGCTGCGCGAACGCCTGATCAAGCAGGATGGTTTCCTGGAATGGGAGCCTGGTGCAATGGACGAGTCGCTGTATTGCGACCAGGTACACGCCAACCATCGCGGCCGGGCGTTCTACAGCGCGTGGCTGGCGAAGCAGTTGGCGGCCTTGCTGGGAGTGCATTCGGGTGTCTGACCAGCAACTGCTGACGTTATTGCTTGGTTGGTCCGGCCTAGCGGCCTGTCTTGCGTGGCTGCTGCCATCGCGCTGGCAGATTCCGGCCATTGCGGCGTGTGGCACCGGCCTGCTTGCCAGCGTGTCGGTGTTGTCGCTTGCGGTGCTGGCGGCCGGAGTGCTGCTGACCTACCTGGTGCATCGCCGTGCAGCGGGCAACAGGGCTGCGACGATCGCAGGAATCGCAGTCGTTGTTGCGGCATTCCTACTTTTCCTCGCGGTGGGACAGCGGGCCGGCGAAGGCATCGGGGCAAGCGTGGTATTGCCGGCGGGCCTGGCGTTCTACAGCCTGCGCCTGATCCACTACCTGCTGGAGTCCTACAAGGGCAACCTGCGCGCGCACGCGTTCGGCGAATACCTGTGCTACCAGCTGCTGCCTTCCACGCTGCCGGTCGGGCCGATCCATCGCTTCGATGAATTCCTGCGCGACCTGCGGCGGCGACGCTGGGACGCGACGATGTTTTCCGGCGGGCTCGAACGCATCCTGTACGGATTGGCCAAGCTGATCGTGGTCGGCGATTACCTGATCGGCGAGAAG
>JANXZP010000007.1 GCA_025355485.1 Pseudomonadota bacterium | reverse complement strand
CGACCCTTCGCATCGAACTCGGCGCGCACTTTCTCGAAACTCATGCCGGTGAGCTTGCCGTTCTCGTGCAGGAAGGCCTTGGGCACGCGGCAGTCGAGGATCGGGATGCCTTCGTGCATCGCGTCCTCTTTCTCCCACGGGCTCGCCTTCATCTCGTCGAAGCCCGAACGCACGATCACCTTGACCGACTCGCCGCCGAGCCTTCGTGCGCTGCGGCAGCAGTCCATCGCGGTGTTGCCGCCGCCGAGCACGATCACGCGCTTGCCGACCGATTTCACGTGTTCGAAGTAGACGTTCGCTAGCCAGTCGAGGCCGACATGGATGGTCGCCGCGGCTTCCTCGCGTCCGGGAATCGGCAAGTCGCGCCCGCGCGGCGCGCCGCAGCCGACGAAGACCGCGTCGTATTTTTCCGTCAGCAGTTCCTTCAGCGAATCGATGCGGCGGCCACCGATGAACTCCACGCCGAGGTCGAGGATGTAACCGGTTTCCTCATCGATCACTTCTTCCGGCAACCGAAACCGCGGCACCTGCGTGCGCATGAAGCCACCGGCTTTCGGATCAGCCTCGAAGATCGTGACGTGGTAACCGATCGGGACCAGATCGCGCGCAAGGGTGAGCGAAGCCGGACCGGCGCCGATGCACGCGATGCGCTTGCCATTGCGCGGCGTGGTCGGCGGCAGCTTTTCGTGCAGCCGCGCCTGGACGTTGGCGTCCTTGAAGTCGGCGGCGACGCGCTTGAGCCGACAGATCGCGACCGGTTCGGGCTTCTCCCCGTTGTTCTCCTCGACCCTTCCGCGCCGGCACGCCGGTTCACAGGGCCGGTCGCAGGTGCGCCCGAGGATCCCCGGGAACACGTTCGACTCCCAGTTGATCAGGTAGGCATCGGTGTAGCGCCCCGCCGCGATCAGGCGGATGTATTCGGGCACCGGCGTATGCGCCGGACACGCCCACTGGCAGTCCACCACCTTGTGGAAGTAATTCGGATCGCGAATTTCGGTAGGCCGCACCAAAGTCTCCTCGCCACTGCCGTCGGATCGAGTCTAGCCCGCGCGCGGCCCGGCGTCATGCCGGATCGTGGCAACGTCGGCTCAGAGCTGCATGACGTTCAGACGATTGTGGTTTCAGGATGCCGAAGGATCGGTCACGCGACCCATGAACAGGATCAGGCCCGAAGGCTTGTCGATGATAAAGAACAGGAACGGATGGTCGGCTTTGAATACAAATGGAGGTTTCGGGTTAGGAGGCGGCGCTGCGGTCGCCATCAAGCCGGTCGCGGCGGTTGCTGCAGCGGCCTCGACGCCTTTCTCGTCTACCTTGACGAAAGCCTTGTGGAAAACCTCGCTGATCTTAAGTCGGTCTTCCGGCCGTTTCGGTTTCGCCATTCCGTCGAAGTCCGCTGTCTTGTCGTCGAAGGCATCCGTCATGCCCAGATCCTGCAACGCACGACTCAACGACAGCGAGCCCGGCGGATCGACCTTGAAGCGTGGCAATGAAACGATTACCTCCTGCTTCCAGTCGAGAGCTTTCGTCCACGCCTCGATCATCTTTGCATCCAGATTCTTCTCGACATCCGCCAGACCATTGACCCGATCAGGCAACACGAAAAGCATCTCGGCATCGCCACCCTTGTAATCCAGTGCCAGCAGCTTCACGTCCTTGATCTGTGCAGCGCGGAGCCACGCCTCTTCGTGCATGGTGGAAGCATTGTGCTTTTGCGACGATGTCACGAAGAATGGTGCGTTATACGTTTCGACCTTCTCGAATGGCACCTGCCATTCCGCAAGGAAGTAGATCGCGTTCACCAGCACCATGTGAGTGCTTTGATCAATCGACCTCGGCGGCAGCAAGTTGGTGATGCGATGCTCGGTTCGATCCTCGACCCAAATGTTGATGCGCTGACGCGACGCATCCGGTGACCCCGCGAAGTCGAGCGGTTCCAACTCGGCGCTGAAATTTGCCTTGGTCGATTCTAGGAAGGGCTTTTCGAACGTGAAACGTCGTTCGCCGAACAGGCGATTCGCGATCCGCAGTGTAAACGAGCGTGACGGATTTCCCAGCGCGCGGATCAGCCGTCCCCATTGTTCGCTGGCTGTCTTCGCATCGACCTGCATGCGCAGAGTCGAACGCATCTGTTCTGCCGTTTTCCCTTCGGCACCAGACCAGGTCATCGTCAACGCGGCGCTGATGCTCGCCGGCGAAATCGCGAGATTGGCCGGGTGCGCGCCAGCTTTCTTCCAGAGATCAATGGCAAAGGAGTTATTCGCCGCCACGATCTGGCGCGAAGAATCCGTTGCGCGTTGATCAGAGTTTTCCGCAGCTCCTGCCACCGACACGGCGAATGCTGCCGAGAACGCAATTGGCAGAAGGAATGGACTCTTGTGCGGGCGCATGGGTGTTCTCCGGCGATGGCCGGAGCATACGCCCAACTAGATCTCCCGACAGCCGCGCTCGATCACGCCGCGTGCGCCTTGACGCGGAACCACGCGGCGTAGAGCGCCGGCAGAAACAGCAGCGTCAGCGCGGCCGCGACGATCAGGCCGCCCATGATCGCCACCGCCATCGGGCCGAAGAACACACTGCGCGACAACAGGATCATCGCAAGCACGGCGTCGAGCGCGGTCAATAGCGGGCCAGGGACATTTCCTCGCCATTTCACTTGACAGTCCATATTTGGACTAGTTATAATAAGCTATGTGGCGCATCGAGGAACACCGGCAAGCGGACAAGGAGCTTTCCTCCGGCCGCGTTCCGATCGACATCCTCAAGCGCTACGAGAAATGGAAGGACATCGCCACGATGTCCGGGCCGCGCGGACTTCGCGCGATCAAGGGCTTTCGCGATGAGGCGCTGACCGGCGACTGGAAGGGCTATC
>JANXZP010000211.1 GCA_025355485.1 Pseudomonadota bacterium | reverse complement strand
ATTCGGCCTGTTCCCCGCAGCGGGGGCAGGTGGCTACGCGCAGATGGAACTGTCCACGGCATGGACCTTGTTCCACATCCTGATCATTTCGCTGCAGGCCTACATCTTCATGACCCTGACCGTCGTTTACATGGCGATGGCCGCCGATCACCACTGATTCAACGTTTCCCAGTTTTTCATTCCGAAATTTTCACTCACCAAGCACGTTAGGAGATACAGATGGACATCACCGCAGCACTGGCATCCGTGGAAGGCCTGACCGCGCTCGCGGCGGCACTCATGCTCGGCCTCGGCGGCATTGGCGCCGCGATCGGCATGGGCTTGATGGGCGGCAAATTCCTCGAGGGCGCCTCGCGCCAGCCGGAACTCGTTCCGATGCTGCAAGGCAAGATGTTCCTGCTGGTCGGCCTGATCGACGCGATTCCGATCATCGGCGTGGGCATCGCGATGTACCTGACCTTCGTCGATCCTTTCTCGGCCAAGGTGGTCGCGCACGCCGCCGCTGCCGTCGCGCACTGAATCTCCGATAGCGTCGCAACGAGGGTTTGACCCGTGAACATCAACGCAACCCTGTTCGCCCAGATGATCGTCTTCGGGATCCTCATCTGGGTCACGATGAAGTTCATCTGGCCGCCGCTGATGAAGGCGATGGACGAGCGTGCGCAGCGCATAGGCGAAGGCCTGGCCGCCGCCGACCGCAGCCGGACCGAGCTCGAGAAGGCCGAGGAGCAGGTCAACGCCCTCGTCCGCGATGCCCGCACGAAGGCGAACGAGATCATCGACCAGGCCCACGCCCGCGCGAACCAGATCATCGATGCCGCCAAGACCGAAGCGGTCGCCGAAGCCGGTCGCCAGAAGGCGCTCGCGGTCGCGGAGATCGACGTCGAGGCCAATCGCGCGCGCGAAAGCCTGCGCAAGCAGGTGTCCGCGCTCGCAGTGGCCGGCGCATCGCGGCTGATCAAGCGTGAGATCGACGCGAACGCGCACAAGGCCCTGCTCGACGAACTGGCCGCGGAGCTCGGATGAGCAGTTCGCTGACCCTCGCCCGTCCGTATGCGCGCGCTGCGTTCGCACTCGCGCGTGCGAACGACCAGTTGATGCAGTGGTCGATGCGATTGGGTTTTGCCGCGCAGATCGCGCTCGATCCGCGCGTGCTGGCGCTGCTCGGCCATCCAAAACTCACCGCCGAAGAAGCGGTGGAATTGCTGCTGCCGCCGGGCATGCCGGATCCGGTGTTCGGCCGGTTCCTCGCCGAACTCGCCGAACACGGTCGGTTGACGCAGCTGCCGGACATCGCCGCTCTGTTTGCACAATTGCGCGCCGAGGCTGAGCACGTGGTCAAGGCCACGGTCACTTCGGCAACGGTACTCGATGCGACCGAACTCGCGAAGCTGCACGATGCGCTCAAGAAGCGTTTCGGCAGCGATGTCGAGATCACTGCGGCGGTGAACCCGGAGCTAATCGGCGGCGCGGTGATCGATACCGGCGATGTGGTCATCGACGGATCGCTGCGCAACAAGCTCGCACGTCTGGAGTCCGCGCTGGCGCATTGAGCGTCGCGTGACCAATACACATTGAATTCATCCGCGCGCCGCGAACCGGTGCACGACCAAGGAAACGAACCATGGCAACCTCCCAGCTCAACCCGTCCGAAATCAGTGCACTGATCAAGAACCGCATCGAGAAGGTCAAGCTGGCCTCCGAAGCGCGCAACGAAGGCACCATCACCTCGGTGTCCGACGGCATCGTGCGCGTGCACGGCCTTGCCGATGCGATGCAGGGCGAGATGATCGAACTGCCGAACAACACCTTCGCGCTCGCGCTGAACCTGGAGCGCGACTCGGTCGGCGCGGTCGTGCTCGGCGACTACCAGCACCTACGCGAAGGCGACAACGCCAAGACCACCGGCCGCATCCTCGAAGTGCCGATCGGCCCTGAGTTGCTGGGCCGCGTGGTCAACGCGCTCGGCGAGCCGATCGATGCCAAGGGCGCGATCGACGCGAAGATGACCGCCCCGGTCGAGAAGGTTGCGCCGGGCGTGATCTGGCGCAAGTCGGTGTCGCAGCCCGTGCAGACCGGCTACAAGTCGGTCGA
>JANXZP010000257.1 GCA_025355485.1 Pseudomonadota bacterium | reverse complement strand
GCTAGCAGCTCGTCGCCGATCTTCGTCTCGACTTCGCCGCCATACGCTTTCGCCAATCGCAACGCGACCGCTTCGAGCTCGGCCGGCCCCATGTCCTCGGTCGGCGTGTTGATCAGGTCGCGCACCAGCGTGCTGGCCTTGAGCATCGCGAACGCTTCGGTGCTGGTCGCCGCTGCGTCTTCCAGCAGCAGTCGCGCCGGTGCACGGGTGGCCTTGCGATAGCGCTCGAAGCGGTAGGCGCCCAATCCCCAGCCGAGGATCGCGTTGCCCAATTCGATGCGCAGCCCTTCGTTGTTCACGCCGAGCTTGCCCAAGGCATAGACGCCCGGCGGCAACGCAAACGGACACGCCGCGAGCGCGAACGGATCGCTCGCATCGCCCACGCCGACGAGTGCCGCCATCGGCGCGCCTTCGGCGTCGGGCAGCAGCAGCACGGAGTTCGGACTGGCGCTGAAATCCTGCACGGCGACCCAGCGCCGCACGCGTTCGGGATGCTTGGCCAGGTATTTCGGCAGCGAATCGGCATCGAGCGCGATGATCGGAATCGCGCGCGATACGTCCTCGATGGACGCGCTGGCGAAGCAGGGTGGCAGGCTCATGCGGCGCTCCATGCGCTGTGCGGGGGATGTGCGTTGTTGTTCGAATCAGGCATGCATGAATCGAGCCAGTCTGCCAGCGCGCCGAGTTGCTCGACATGCAGATCGGGCGCGATCTCCGCATGCGTCCAGCCCGCGTCGCGGCGATTGATCCAGCAAGTGCGCAAGCCCGCGCGCGCGGCGCCGACGATGTCGAGTTCGGGATCGTCGCCGACGTGCAGCACGTCGGACGGCGCGACCCCGAGCCGTACGCACGCAGCATGGAAGATCCCGGCATCGGGCTTGCCGCTGCCGTGTTCGCGCGCGCCGAGCGAAAACACGAAGCGATGCTGCAATCCAATTTGCGCGAGATCGGCGTTGCCGTTGGTCAGCGCCGCCAGCGGCGCGTGCGCGGCGAGACGATCGAGCGCGACCGCCACGTCCGGATACAATTCCACCTGGTTGCGCGCCGCATGGAAAGCCGCGAACGCCGCCTCGACCAGTTCTTCGTCATGGCCGCTGTCGGTCAACGCGTGCGCGAGCGAGAGTTTGCGTTGCGCAGTGAAATCGTGCGCGAGCTGCGGATTCGCCTGCGCGACCGCATCGCGCAATGCGCGCATCGCTTCGACCGGGTAACGCACGGCGGCGTTCGGCGCATGCGCGAGCATCCAGTCGTGCAGTGCGGTCTCCGCGCGTTCGATCACCGGCGCGATCGGCCAGAGGGTGTCGTCCAGATCGATCGTGATGGCGTGCGGGAACCACTGCATGCGCCTATCGTACCGCGCGATTCACTCCAGCAAGCCGGCCCATTCGGCCAAGCCATCGATTTTCGACAACACGATTTTCACGCAGACCATCATCGGCACCGCCAGCAGCAGCCCGGCGATACCCCACATCCAGCCGCAGGCCATCAGCGCGAGGATCAGCATCAGCGGCGAGATCGCCATGCGTTTCCCGAGAATGATCGGCGTCACGATCTCGCCTTCGAGCACATGCAGGCCTAGGTAAACCATCGCCGGCAGCAGCGACGCGAACACGCTGTGGAAACTCACGAAGCCCATCAGCAGCATCACGCCGATCCCGATCATCGGACCGAGGTAGGGCACGAAGTTGAGGATCGCCGCGAGCGTGCCCCACAACAGCGCCTGCTGCAGCGGCAAGCCGAGCGTGAACAGGATGCCTGCCAGCAATGCGCCGACGATGCAGTTGATCAGGCTGATGGTCAGCACGTAGCGCGACATCTCGACCTCGATCGCCTGCAGGATCTCCACGGTGACGCGCTTCCGATGGCGGCCGGGCAGCATCGCGATCGTTTTTTTCTGGAAACTTTCGCCATACACCATGAAGAAGTACGTCAGCAGGATCACCGCGAGTACCGATGCGATCCAGCGCGGCGTGCTGAGGAAGACGCTCCACGGATCGTCGACTTCGGTCTTGATCACCTGCACCGGTTTGCCGCTGCCGCTGCTGGCCGCCTGCGCGATCGAGCGCGCCGCGGTGTTGGCCTCGCGCATCGGCCGCAGCAGTTCGCGCAATTTCGGCGCGAGCGCGCGCAATTCGGTCGGCGCTTCGTTCACCCACACACTCGCCGGTTCGACCAGTTGGTTGACCAGGAGACCTGTGGCTGACAATCCGGAAGCCAGCACCAGCAGCGCACCGAGAAATCGCGGAATGTACAAACGCTTGAGAAAACGGATGATCGGATTGCCGATCAGCGCGAAAAACATCGCCAGCAACAACGGAACCAGCAGATCGCGCGTGGCCCACAGCGCGAACAGCAATGCCAGCGTCGCGAGCAGAACCTGCGCGGCCGATGCGCGCGGCCGCGGCGGATCGGCCTGCTCCGCAACCGGCGATGGCGACGCGCTGGAATCGATCTGCGCGGGCGCGGGCGCGAGGTTCGTGGCGGCCGGCCCGGGAACGCTCGATTGCGTATTCACGTGACGCCTGCTGGAGGTGCGGGCGCCGAAGCCGAGTGCGTCGGGGCGGGCTGCGCAGCGCTCGCGTTCGCCCCGGCCGCGCCTTCGTCTGCCGCGACACCCGCCGCCATCGCCGCGCTGAAACCGGCGAACAAGCTGTCGATCACTGCGCCGAACAACTTGTCGCCGATCGGAAGGCCGCGGCCCGCGGACGAACTGCGCAAACCGCTGATGAAACCGGCGATCAATCCCGCGCCGATCACCCGTGTGGGCGTGGCGGCGCGTTCAGCTTCGTGCTTGAACCCGCGCCATGCGGCGATGACCCCGGCACGATGCAGGGCGACGTCCGCCTCGGCGATACTGACGACGGCGCGACTGGTGCGGATGCTCATGATTCGGCGTCCATCGTCGGATCGATCATCGTCGGATCAGTCCCGGAGTCGCGATGCAGGTCGCGTGCCGGCGGCGCGCCCGCATGCAGCGTACCGGGCGGCGCGACCTTGGCTTCCTGCGCCTCTTCCTTGGTGCCGAACAACAAGGTCAGCTGGCGGCGCGAAGCATCGAGCTCGGCCCACTTCAGCGCCTTCATCGAATACCAGTACGCGGGGACACCCAGCAACGCGCTGACCAGCAGCGGCAAGGTCAATGCAAGTCCCCAGCCGAATCCGGCGCTGTACAACAACCACACCGCCAATGCGTTCAAAAGGACCCAGGCTGTGCCGAACAGGATCGTAGCCAGGAACAGCAGCATCAGCCAGCGCACCAACCCCGCGCGCGCAAGCGCGAAATCGGCCACTACCAGCCGACGCAGGGCGACGAAGCTGCCGCCCCATGCGCTCGCGACGCCGCGCGCTGCGTCGTAGACCGAGCGCGCGGACTCCGTCAGCGGCGGAGTCGGTTCGGACTCGGCCACGCGCTCAGCTGCGACGGGTGAATTTGGCGATCAGGTAGCCCGCGGCGAACGCGACGCCGAAGCTGGCCCACGGACGTTCTCGAATCAACTCCTCGGCCTGGCCGACCAGATCCTTGCTCTGGTCGAGCAGCTTTTCGAGCTTGTCGTCGAGCACGGCCTTGGCTTCGCGCGCGGCGTCAACGCCCGAATTCACTGCATCGGCAACGCCGACGGTGATGTGATCGCGCGCCAGACCGAGATGGTCGCTGGCGCTGTGCAGATGGGATGCGGATTTTTCTGACTCGGCGGACATCGACATGGTCTTGCTCCTTGATGAAATAGATCCCTTGGAGATGGATACGCTACACCACGGACGCGCCGGCGACGATCATCCGCTGACGCGCCGGCATCCGCGGTTCAGATCGAAGAATCGACGCCGGTCATTGCAAAGTCAGCGTGCCGACCATCTGCCCGCGCAGCAGGGTCAGTTGCAGGCGCGCGGGCTTGCCCGCGAGTGCAGCCTGCAGCGCGGCCAGATTGCCCACGTCCGCGCCATTGACCTGCGCCACCAAATCGCCGGACTGCAGGTTGTTGGCGAACGCGCGGCTGCCCGGCGCGACTTGCGCAACCACCACGCCGGCGAGGCCTTTCTGTTTCAGGCTTTCCGGCAGGTCGCCGAAGGTTGCTCCCTGCAAGCGCGGGTCGAGCCTGGCGCCGGCCAGTTTGTCGGCCTGTACTTTCAATGCGGCCGACAGCGACAGATTCCGGCCATCGCGCGCGACATTCAAGGTCAACGGCTTGCCGACCGGCAGCAGGCCTTCCTGGTTATGCAGCGATTGGCGATCGGCGATCGGCTGGCCGTTGATCGCGGTGATCACGTCGCCGATTTTCACCCCCGCCACCTGCGCGGCCGAACCCGGATACACGCGTGAGATCAGCGCGCCGTGATGCGAGGACAGTTTCATCGCGTGCGCGATGGTGTCGTCCAGATCCTGCGCCTCGACGCCCAGCGAACCGCGCGTGACCTTGCCGGTCGCCAGCAACTGGCGCATCACGTCGCTGGCCAAGCTGGACGGAATCGCGAAGCCGATGCCGACGCTGCCGCCAGTCGGGCTGTAGATCGCGTTGTTGATCCCGACCAGTTCGCCGCGCAGGTTCACCAGCGCGCCACCGGAATTGCCCGGATTGATCGAGGCATCGGTCTGGATCAGGTTCTGGTAACCCAGGCCTTGCAGGCCGCTGCGACCGAGCGCCGAGACGATGCCCGATGTCACCGTCTGCCCGAGTCCGAACGGATTGCCGACCGCGACCACGAAGTCGCCGACCTGCAACTGGTTCGAGTCGGCCAGCTTCAATGCCGTCAGGTGATCGGCCGGGATCCGCACCAGCGCGACATCGGTATCCGGATCGGCGCCGACCATCTGGCCTTCCACGGAACGGCCATCGGCCAGGGTTACGGTGATGCCGTCGGCCGCTTCGATCACATGGTTGTTGGTCAGCACCAGGCCGCGCTGCGCATCCACCACGACGCCCGAGCCCAGCGCCTGGCGCACGCGTTCCTGCGGCATGTCGGGAATCCCGAAGAATTGCCGGAAGAACGGATCGTCGGCCAGCGGATTGCGCGTGCGCACGATCTGCTTGCTCTGGATGCTCACCACCGCGGGCGTGACCCCGCGCAACATCGGCGCAAGAGAAGGCAGCGGCTGCCCGCCGGCCTCGACCGGCAGTGCGGCGCGCGCCTGCGGCAGCACGATGTCGATAGGCGAGTGATCCTGCAACGGCTCGCTGCGATGGGTCAGGTAGCCGCCCAGCGCAGCGGCAAGCAGCAGGGCGAGGGTGGTCGGAAGTGGGCGCATGGGATCCGCTCGGTCTGGATGGAGGGTTATTGTCCACGCAGATATACACATCCGCAGCCGAATCCGCGCTGTATGTGCGAAGCCGGTGGCATGGATGTGGATCGGGCTGTGCGACCTGTCGCCGCGCGCGCTGCCCGCATTCAGGCTCTAAGCTGTTGCTACCTGCATCACATTCTGAGTAGGATGCAGAGGCGTAATTTCCGTCAGGCCGGGGGGCGATCGTCCGCAAAAGGACGATTGCGGGATTGCATCCCCCTGGGTTTTGGTGACCGTCGCGCGCGCAAGCGCCCGGTGCACCGCCAACCAGACATCAAAGGGGATATGGACATGAGGAACACACAAAAGCGCCTGCTGACACTGGCCGTTGCCTTGGCCGTTGGCACGATGAGCGCAGGAAGTGTCTGGGCGGTGGGTACGACTTGCGGAACCGGCAATGCGACGCAGGCCGACGACACCGCTTGCGGCGTCAATGCCGCTGCCAACGGCCAGATCGGCAATGGCTACGCCACCGCCACCGGCTCCAACTCCACGGCCTACGGATACAAGTCCACCGCGACCGGCAACGGCAGTTACGCCAAAGGCACCAACAGCACCGCCACTGGCAATAGCAGTTACGCGTATGGCGCGAATAGCACCGCGACCGGCAACCTCAGCAACGCTTACGGCGCGAACAGCACCGCGACGGGTGGTAACAGCTACGCGAAGGGCAGTAACAGCACCGCGACCGGCTACTACAGCTATGCGGCTGGCACCAACAGCACCGCGAATGGCTACAAGGCCTACGCCCTCGGCAACAACAGTACGGCGACCGGTAACACGAGTACCGCCACCATTAACAGCACCGCGACCGGCGACAGCAGTTACGCAGGCTTGAACAGCACCGCGGCCGGCTACAAGAGCAATGCCTACAACAACAGCTCCGCGATTGGCAACGGCAGCAACGCCAACAACCACGGAACCGCGACCGGCAATTACAGCACCGGCATCAGCTACAGCACCGCGACCGGCTACAAGAGCAGCGCGTTCACCGACAGCACCGCGACCGGCAATACCAGCTACGCCGCCAACAATTCCGCAGCGACCGGTAACAGCAGCTTCGCCAACAACAACTCCACGGCGACCGGTTACAACAGCACCGCCAACATCAACAGCACGGCAAGTGGCAACAACAGTGGCGCGTACACCAACAGTACCGCGACCGGCAACAGCAGCTTCGCCATTTACGGCAGCACCGCGACCGGTTACAACAGCACCGCCAACAGCTACAGCACCGCAAGCGGCAACAACAGCCAGGCGTTCAACAACAGCACCTCGGCCGGCAACAACAGCTACTCCGCCAACAACTCGGCGTCGACCGGCTACAAGAGTTCATCCAACAACAACAGCACTGCGACCGGCTACAGCAGCTACGCCTACAAGAACAGCACGGCGAACGGCTACAAGAGCACCGCGTTGAACTACAGCACCGCGAGCGGCGACCAGAGCAACGCGAACAACAAGTCGTCCGCGTCCGGTTACGCGAGCGTCGCGAATTACAGCAGCGCCGCGGCCGGTTACAAGAGCACGGCGAACAACCAGAGCACCGCGACCGGTGCCTACAGCGTTGCCAACACCAGCAGCACGGCGAACGGCTACAAGAGCACCGCGTTGAACTACAGCACCGCGAGCGGCTACCAGAGCTATGCCAACAATTCCAGCGTCGCGACCGGCAACTACAGCAAGGCCAGCGGCAACTACAGCACCGCGACTGGCTACAAGAGCAACGCCACCGGCACCGGCAGCACCGCCAGCGGCGCCTACAGCATTGCCACCGGCATCAACGGCACCGCGACCGGCTACAAGGCCAACGCCTTCGGCAACAACAGCACCGCGACCGGCGCGTACAGCTACGCCAAGGGCGACAACAGCGTCGCGACCGGCTACAAGAGCTATGCCTACAAGAGCAGCGTTGCGGAGGGCAATTATGCCAAGGCGTCCGGCTACTCCGCGGTCGCGATCGGCGATCATTCGATCGCCTCCGGCACCAGCAGCACGGCGGTCGGCGAATACAGCTACGCCAAGGGTACCGGCAGCACGGCGATCGGCTACAAGAGCTACTCGGCGAACGGTTGCAGTACCGCGACGGGCAGCTACGCGAAGGCGACGGGAAATTGCAGCACCGCGACCGGCTACAAGAGCCTCGCCAGCGGCGACCAGAGCGTCGCGACCGGCTATTACAGCGTCGCGTCCGGCCTGGACAGCACCGCATCCGGCTACAAGAGCAACGCGACGGGTAACTACAGCACGGCGTCGGGTAACCACAGCAACGCATCGAATACGCACAGCACCGCGACCGGCAATTACGCGTATGCGACGGGCGTGAACAGCACTGCGACCGGCAACCACAGCCAGGCGACGTACAACAATGCGACGGCGACCGGCAACAACAGCGTCGCGTCCGGCTCCAGCAGTACCGCGACCGGTAACAACAGCCAGGCGACGTTCAACAACGCGACGGCGACCGGCAACAACAGCAATGCGTCCGGCTACAGCAGCACGGCGACCGGCAACAGCAGCAACGCGTCGAACTACGGCGCCACGGCGACGGGTAATTTCAGCGTCGCCTCGGGCCAGGACAGCACCGCGACCGGCAACGGCAGCCAGGCGTACGGCACGGGCAGTACGGCGACCGGCAACTCCAGTTACGCCTCGTATGGAGACAGCACCGCGACCGGTAACAACAGCAGTGCGACGAACTACAACGCGACGGCGACCGGCAACAACAGCAACGCGTCCGGATTCAGCAGCACCGCGACCGGCAGCAACAGCA
>JANXZP010000143.1 GCA_025355485.1 Pseudomonadota bacterium | reverse complement strand
CGGGAACACGCCCAGGGCGACCGCATACCGCAGCGCGGCTGCGACGCCGACGAACAGCACCAGCACGCCGATTTTCACCGGCACGTTGCCCTCGGTGAACCACGCCTTGATCCGCGCGATGAGTTTCTGGTCCCAGCCTGGCTGACTCGGTTCGCGCGCGATCGGCTCGGGTGGAATCGGGTCGCTTGCGATCGAAGCCGGCTGCGCCATCTCGGGCAACGGTGGGGGTTCGCTACGACCAACCGTTTGCCCTGCGGTGACATCCGGCGCCATCGCAGGCGCGACCGGTGTTCCGGCCATCGGGGTCGCGGTGGTCGGCGCTGATACGATCGGCGCGGATGCCGCCGGTTCGACCGCAGTTCCATCCACACGCGCTGATGGATCGGTACGCGGCACCTGTGCGGCGATCCGCGTGCGGGCCGCATTCAGCTCGCGCTCGATCTTGTCCAACCGTCGTCGCATCTGCGAGAACGCAGTCACGGAATACAGCGCGAAGAAACCGAGTACTGCGCCGAGCAGCCAGCGACTGTCGGACAGCGCGATACCGAACAACGCACCAATTGCCCCGAGTACCCAGTTCATGCGCCCTACGCCCCCGTCTGTCGTTCCACCGCCAATGTTGCATGAAAACGGCGGTGCGCAAGCATCCGCCTGCGAAGTCTCGTCGCTGCTCCCGGGGAATAGCCTGATGCTACGCCCCAGTTCTGCGATCACCCTACCTCCCGGATCATCAGGCCGGAAGCATGCTGACGCGATCGCGGCCCTCGCGCTTGCTCACGTACAGCGCGCGATCCGCACTCCTCATCGCCTCGTCGAAACCGGCCAGTCCGTCGTGCAGCACCGCGACGCCGATGCTCAGCGTGATCGAAATCGCGACGTCGCCGCAGACGATCGGCTCCGACCTGATCGCCTGGCGGATGCGTTCGGCCATTGCGCAGGCATCATCGACGGCCGTGCGCGGCAGGCCGATCACGAATTCCTCTCCGCCGTAACGGCCGAGTACGTCGCCGAAGCGCAGTACGCTGCGCAGGCGTCGCGCCACTTCGCGCAAGCAGGCATCGCCGATGTCGTGGCCATGTTCGTCGTTGATGCGCTTGAAATGATCGAGGTCGGCGAACAGCAGAGCCAGCGGCTGCGACCGGTGACCCGCCTCGTGGGCAGCGGCGTGCAGGCGTTCGTCGAGTGCGCGGCGATTGTAGACCTCGGTGAGCGGATCGCGGCGCGCGAGCAGGTTGGACGCATCGCGCTCGCGCTTGTACTGCAGCATGCGGTCGCCCAGCCCGATCATCAACAACACGCCGGCAAGCACGAAGCTGGCCGGAAACGCGTACTGCAGCATCTCGTTCGCGGGCCATCCCAGGTTGATCTCCAGCACGCGCCACGACAACAGGATCAGCAACGGCAGCCATGACCACAGAAACATCTGCGACGGCCGATCGCCGGCCAGCGCGCCTTTCACCGCCGCGATGAAACCGACAATCACGCTGACCAGCACCGCGATATTGCCGACCAGCGGCCATTGCCACAGACCGATGCGCGGAACGAAACTCACCACGACCACGAACACGTAGACAGCAAGCATCCATCGCTGGATACGTGCGAGCAGCGGCGCGCGTTGCTCCATCTGCAGGTAGCGCAGCATGAACAAGCCGGTGAAGAACGCCGCGCCCGAACCCAGGATTCGCTGCACGACGCGTACGCCCGCCAGTGGCGCCAGCCCCGGGATCCGGTACAGATCGACCGTGTTGTCGAGCAGGAACAGCAGCGCGAACGCGAGCCCGCAGCCAAGCAACAGGAAGTCGGATTCGCGCAATGTGATGCCGAGCCCGAGTCCGACCAGGATCAGCGCGAGCAGGGTGCCGTGGATCAGCGTGTTGATCTGCACATCGCGACGATCCTGCACGCGGATCGCGTGTTCGTCCATGATCCGAAGGCGATCGGCAGAACGCGCGGTGGAATCAACGAACAGATAGACATGCTGGCCCGCGCGCAGTCCGCCGGCCAGCGGGAATACCGCAAGGCGCGGCCCATAGGCCGGATCGGAATCGAGTCCGACGGTACTGCGAACCAAGGGTTTCGCGCGCCCCGGCAACCACGCCGAAGATGTCGTGTCGTTGGGAAGATCGAGCACCAGCACCTGTAGCGGTTCCTGCGGAACATCGCGCTGCGCGTCGAGTCGCCACCAACCGCCGACGCGCGGGGTCGGCGTGATCGTCGCCGTTGCGACCGCGACCGCCGCCGCATCATGCCGACCCGCAATCACCTCGGCTGCGGGCCCAGCCAGATCGCCGATGCGATACACCCGGAACGATGCATCCGTCGTCGCCGCGGCGCACGGCGACAGCACGAGCCACAGTCCGCACAAGGCCAATCCGACCGAACGCAGTTTCCCCATGCGCGCATGCTACATCGTTGCTGTCTGCCGGCGCGCGTTCACTCGCCGGGGATGTGGTCGCCTGTGATGCCTGCGCGACCGACTGATGCCACCGCATCGTGACCGTGCAGGCTTTCGTGATGGGCGACCCGCACGACGACAGCTTCAACTCCAAGATCGCATGTCGCCGTTCCGGAAGCGAAAGCATCCTGCAAACGACGCGCCGCGTCCTCGCAGAACATCGGGTTCTCGCCGTTGCGGCGCGCGAACGCCTGCTCATCGATGCGCTTGACCGCGGTCTGTACCGGCGTGCCCAGCGCGGCTTCGGCACGATCGATCAACGCGGTGAAAGGCAATGCATCGATCGCTGGATCGAGCCGCACGCGGATCGTCGCGGTACTGCGCTGGCTGTGCGGCGTCGCGCGCATGCCGTCCTCGCCGGCAAGCCAGCGCAGCGCGGCGGCGCGATCCAGCGGCGTGTGGGCCGGAAACGCGCGGCCGAAATCCTCCGCGACCAGTTGCCGCGCAAGCGCGGTCGAGGCCGGACAGGTGCTCGAATAGACCACGTCAAACGCGATCTCGATAGCCAATGCATCGCGCTCGGTCAGCGCGGTCAGCACGACCGGATAACGCCGCCAGCCGCTGTGCTCGCTGGCCAATGCAGGCCGGCGCAGGAAATGATCGAACGCGAACCGCACGCGCGCGCACGTCGAAAGGCCCGCATGCGATGCAAGAAATTCATCCAGCAACGCGTGCAGCATCCGCGGCGACAACGGTTCGACCACGGCAGCGTCCAACGCCAAGTATAGCCGCGACATGTGGATGCCACGCGCAACGCTCTCTACAAGATCGACCTCGGCCGACACCCGCGCCGGCACGCGCACCTCCGCATCGCCATCACCGATGCGGATCGGCAGATCGATCGCATCCATGCCGACCCAGTCAAGCCCGGCAAGACGGGTCGAGGCGAGTTCGGATGCGGTATCCGGCAGTGGGCTCACGGCATCGTCGGTGCGCATCGTGAGCGGATCGGCGTGCTGGTCGGTGGACATGGGTTGACCTCGTGTCGCGGTTCGTCTGAAAAATTCAGGACTTCATTTTACGTGCTGCGGCCAGCGCGTGCTGCACGCCAGGCCAGCCGCAGCGCGCGCAACGATGGAATGCTGTGTCGCACGCGAGCAGCCGCGCGTTCGCGCAACAACCATGCATCGAACGCGGAGCGCGTACGCCGATACAAGGTCGCGCCGCCGGGATTTTGCGGCAGTGCCGATGCGAGTTCCGCAGCCCAGTCGGACACGGCCATCGCGCCCTGCGGCTGCGCGAGCAGTGCGCTGGTGATGCCATGCCGCGCGAGCAACGACAGCGGTACACGTCCGCCATCGGCAGCAGCCAGACCAATGCGCAGGCGTTCGTTGAGCAGATGAACCGCGACCGCGATGCTCGTATCATCCGATGAATCGGCGCCGAACAATGCCGCTTCCATCGCGGAGATGCCGTCGGCCAGCGGCGCTACGGAAGCAAGCGACGTGTTGCGATCCGATGGTCGCGATACCTCCGCTTGGGCAACGGACAACATGCCGCGCGCCAATGCGTTCCACGGCAGCCCCGGCACCGCGAGCGCCTTGGTCAGCGGATGCCGCGGCGCGCCTTGCGCGCAACGCAGCGATTCGTCAGCCCACCATGCGGATTTGGCCTCGATCAGGCGCGCATCGCTGAGTTCGAACGCCGCCGCGCGCAATTCGAACAGCAGCGCGCCCCATAGTGCGAACCGCGCGCGCAACGGGCGCGGGCAGAACACTTCGGCATACGCCATTTCGGGTTCGCGCTCGCGCCACTTCGCGATGAATTCGGAGGCCTGCTCAGGCGCGGTCACGCACGATGCCTTCGGCGAGCTCGAAGCACAGCTCCAGCGGATGCGCGATGCAGCGATCGGCTTGCCAGTCTTCGGGCTTCTCGTGCGCTTCGCGATAGCCCCACAGCGCCGCCACCGATGGCATGCCCGCCGCGCGCGCGGCCTGGATGTCGCGTTCGTCGTCGCCGACGTAGATGGATTGATCCGGAGTCATGCCGAGCAGTTCGCACGCGTGCAACAGTTGCGCTGGCGATGGCTTCCTGGTCGGCAACGTATCGCCGCCGATCAGCACCGCGCTGCGTTCGCTCCAGCCCATCGCATGCACCACCTCGCGCGCGAGCGCCTCGGACTTGTTGGTGATGATGCCCCAGCGCAGGCCCGCGCGTTCGATGCGCGCCAGCAGGGATTCGACACCATCGAACGGGCGTGTATGCACCGCGATCGCGCTGGCGTAGTGATCCAGCATCGGTTGGACGAGCAATTCGCGTTGCGCGGCATCGCGTTGCGGAAACGCGAGCGCCAGCATCGCCCGCGCGCCCTTGGACACCACCGGACGTAACTCGTCCAGGCGCAGCGGCGGCGCACCCGCATCGGCGAGCACGCGATTGACCGCCTCGAGCAGGTCGGGCGCGCTGTGCACCAAGGTGCCGTCGAGATCGAACAGCACGCATTCGATGCCGTGCAGGCTCATGCGGGTTTCACGGCGCACGCAAGGTAATTGACCTCGGTACGCCGGCCCAGCGTCGCGCGCCGCGTGAGCGGGTTGTAGTGCAGGCCGCTGACGTCTTCGAGTTGCAACCCCGCTGCGCGCAACCACGCCGCAAGTTCGGCCGGACGGATGAACTGCGCATAGCTGTGGGTGCCTTTTGGCAGCAGTCCGGCGATATATTCGGCGCCGACGATCGCCAGCGCGAACGCCGCCGGCGTGCGGTTAAGGGTGGATACGAACAGGCGTCCACCCGGCTTGAGCAGGGTCGCGCACGCGCGCACCACCGATGCCGGGTCGGGCACGTGTTCGAGCATTTCCATGCAGGTGATCGCGTCGAATTTTCCCGGTAGCTCGATCGCGATGGATTCCACCGATTGCAGTCGGTAATCGACGCGCAACGACGGTCGCGTCGCCTGCGATTCGAGCAGGTGCAATTTCGCGATGTCGATCAGCCCCGGCGCGAGGTCGAGCGCAACGACGTCAGCGCCCTCGCCCGCCAGCGCCTCGCTGAGCAGGCCAGCGCCGCAACCGACATCGAGCACCGCGGCGCCGCGCAACGCGCAGCGCGAACGCACATAAGCCAGGCGTGTCGGGTTGAGTTCGTGCAGGGCACGCTGCGGGCCCTGAGGATCCCACCACCGGTGTGCCAAGTCCGCAAACTTGTCGAGTTCGGCTTGATCAAAATTCGCGGGTGTCGCAGTCATCGCGCACCTTCGCAAAGCGCTCCGAACCATCCATGGTGTTTGGCTTCGGCCCGGCCATCCATGGCCGGTCGCTCAGCGACGCGCGAGAGTCCACCGGACTCTCGCAAGCACGCCGCTTCGCCCCACCATCGATGGGCAAGATCGCCGAATTTGTCGAGTTCGGCTTGATCGAAGTTTGCTTGCTCGAGCGTCATCAGGACTTCGTCCCGATGATCGCAATGCGTTCGCGCCAATGCCGCGCGTTAGCGATCAACGCAGCCGTGTCGATGTCGATCAGCGCGCCATCGCGCAATTTTGCCCGGCCATCGATCCATACGTCGGTCACATGCTGGCGACCGGTCGCGTACACGAGTTGCGAGATCGGGTCGTACAGCGGCTGGGTTTCGATGCGATCCATGTCCACGCAGGCCAGGTCGGCGCGTTTGCCCGGCACGATGCTGCCGATCGTTTCGCCCATGCCGATCGCGACCGCGCCGCCGAGCGTGGCCATGCGCAGCGTGCTGGCGGCGTCCAGTGCGGAGGCGTCGTTGGCGACGGCTTTTGCAAGCAGCGCAGCGCTGCGCATTTCACCGAACATGTCGAGGTCGTTGTTGCTCGCGCAACCGTCGGTGCCGAGCGCGAGGTTGACGCCGGCGCGGCGCAATTTTTCGACTTCGCAAAAACCCGAAGCAAGCTTGAGGTTGGATTCCGGACAATGCGCGACCGAAACGCCGCGCGCGGCGCACAACGCGATCTCGGCGTCGGTCAATTGGGTCATGTGCACGGCGATCAGGCGATCGTTGACGATCCCCAATCGGTCGAGCCGCGCGAGCGGTCGCATGCCGTGCTGCTTGAGCGCGTCCGCGACTTCCTGCGCGGTTTCGTGCACGTGGCAATGCACCGGCACGTCGAGCTGGTCGGACAGCACACGGATGCGCTCGAAGCTCGTGTCCGACACCGTGTACGGCGCATGCGGCGCGAAGCAGGTGCGCACGAGCGGATCGCGGCGATACAGGTCGTGCACTTCGCCGGCGCGATCGAAGTAGTCGTCCTGCGTGGTCGCCCATGCGGTCGGAAACTCGATGATCGGCAATCCGACCAGTGCGCGGAAACCATGCTTGCGATACGTCGCCGCGGCCACGTCCGGGAAGAAGTAATTATCGTTGCAGCAGGTAGTGCCGCCGCGCAGCATTTCCGCGATCGCAAGTTCGATGCCATCGGCAACGAACTGCGGGCCGATCACGGCAGCCTCGATCGGCCAGATATGCTCGGTCAACCAGCGCATCAGCGGCAGATCGTCAGCGACCCCGCGCAGCAGGGTCATCGGATTGTGCGTGTGCGCATTGACCAGGCCCGGCATCAGTACCGACTGCGGACGGCTGATCGTTTCGGTCGGGCGATACGCGATGCGCGCTTCGGAAATCGGAAGTACCGCAAGAATTTCGCCTTCGCGCACCGCGACCGCGTGGTTCGCGAGCACCACGCCATGCGGTTCGACCGGCACGATCCAGCCGGCTTCGATCAGCAGGTCGCACGCAATGGGCGTTGAATTATTGGTCATACCTGCGTGTTATTTGACCCGCGACACATATTCGCCGCTGCGGGTGTCGACCTTGATGATCTCGTCCTGGCCGACGAACAGCGGCACGCGCACGACCGCGCCGGTTTCGAGCTTGGCCGGCTTGCCGCCGCCGCCGGAAGTGTCGCCGCGCACGCCGGGGTCGGTTTCGACGATCTTGAGTTCGACGAAATTCGGCGGCTGCACGGCGATCGGGGTGCCGTTCCACAGCGTGACCACGCAGTGCTCTTCGCCCTTGAGGAATTTCGCGGCATCGCCCACGCCGGTGGCGTCGGCCTGCACCTGCTCGAAAGTTTCGCTCTGCATGAAGTGCCAGTGTTCGCCGTCGGCGTAGAGGAACTGCATGTCGGTATCGACCACGTCGGCCGCTTCGAGCGAATCGGTCGCCTTCATCGTCAGCTCGACCACGCGACCGGACTTGATGAAGCGGTATTTGATGCGGGTGAACGCCTGGCCCTTGCCCGGTTTGACGTATTCGGTTTCGGTAATCACGCAGGGTTCGGCATTGACGATGATCTTCATGCCGTTCTTGACGTCGTTCATGCCGTAATTGGCCATGCAAAACACTCCGTGGACGTGCGGGCCGTTCGCGGGAACGGCTACACTGGTGGCTGGATAAGGATGGTTGGATCGAAACCGCAGCGATGCGGTTCCGCAACTCGATATGATAACCGCTCAGGCCCTTGCAGCGCAGCCGCGCTGGCAACAGTCATGGCGCGACGCCGTACGCGATCCGCGCGAACTGCTGCGTCTGCTTGACCTGACCGATCTGGCCGCCAGTCTGTCGGATGCCGCTGCCGCGCAGTTCCCGCTGCGCGTGCCGCGCGGTTTCGTCGCGAAAATGCGCCGCGGCGATCCGCGCGATCCGCTGTTGCGCCAGGTGCTACCGGTGATCGACGAAGAACGGATCGTCGCGGGTTTCGCCCTCGATGCGGTCGGCGACGACGACGCGCGCGGAGCCACCGGCGTGATCCACAAATACGAAGGGCGCGCGCTGCTAGTCGCGACGGGAAGTTGCGCGGTGCATTGCCGCTACTGCTTCCGCCGCCATTTTCCTTATGCCGAGGAAACCGCGGCCGCGAGACACTGGCATGCGGCGCTGGACTATCTGCGCGCCGATGCGGGCATCGAGGAAGTATTGCTGTCCGGCGGCGATCCGCTGTCGTTGTCGACCGCGAAACTCACCGAGTTCACCGATGCACTGGCGGGCATCCATCATGTGCGGCGCCTGCGCATCCATACGCGGCTGCCGGTGGTGCTGCCCGAACGCGTGGATGCCGAATTGCTGGCCTGGTTGCGCAAGCTGCCGCAACAGGTCGTGATCGTGATCCATGCCAACCATGCCAACGAATTCGATGCCGAGGTCGATGCCGCGCTGGACGCATTGCGCGCCGCCGGGGCCACACTGCTGAACCAGTCGGTGCTGCTGCGCGGGGTGAACGACAATGCCGACGACCTGGCCGCGCTGTCGCTGCGGCTGTTCGACGCCGGCGTGCTGCCCTATTACCTGCACCAACTCGATCGCGTTTCGGGCGCGGCGCATTTCGAAGTGGACGACGATGCGGCCCGCAGCCTACACGCAGCCTTGATGGCGCGACTGCCAGGCTACCTGGTGCCGCGACTGGTGCGCGAGGTCGCCGGCGAGCCGAACAAGACGATTTTGTGATTCAATTCACATATTGCATGGCGAAATTGCACGAATAAGCGTAAATAACCCGTTGAAGTCCTTAGAGTGTGAGCATGGCCGCCAACGAAACCGTGATCCGTCTGATGCTGGTGGAAGACCAGCTCGAAGATGCCGAGCACCTGATCAGCGTTCTGCGCAATGGCGGCCTGGCCGTGCGCCCGCAGCGCCCGAAGGATGCGGCCGAACTTGTCGCGCAACTCGGTGAAGGCTCGGTCGACATGGTGCTGGTCTCGCTGGATGCGAAGACCGTCAGCTTCGCCGACGCCATGCTCGCAGTGAACGCGAGCGGCAAGGACATCCCGGTCATCGCCACCGCATCCAAGCTCGACGAAGATCGGGTGATCGAAACCCTGATCGCCGGCGCGCGCGACGTCGCCCTGCGCGGGCGACCGGAACACCTGCGGCTGGTGGTTCGCAACGAATTCGGCGTGCTCGAGGATCGCCGCGCGCTGCGCCGGATCGAAGCAGCGATGAATGATTCCGAACGCCGCTGCAACTCGCTGATCGCCTCCTCGCGCGATCCGATCGCCTACTCGCACGAAGGCATGCACATCCGCGCCAACCAGGCCTACCTCGACATGTTCGGCTACGAGGATTTTCTCGATGTCGAAGGCCTGCCGTTGCTGGATATGGTGGCCTCGTCGGATGCCGAACGGTTCAAGCAGTTGCTCAAGGACCTGGCCAAGGGCGAGCCGCCGCCGAAATCGATGGAACTGCGCGCGCGCCGCGCGGACGGTTCGGACTTCGACGCAACCATGGAGTTCGCGCAAGCCAAGTACGAGGGCGAAAACTGCCTGCAGATCATCTTCCGGCAGCGCGCGATCGACGCCGACATGGCGCGCGAACTCGACGAACTGCGCTACCGCGACCAGACCACCGGCCTGTCCAACCGCAGGCACTTCCTCGAACAACTCGAGGCCGCGGTGTCGGCCGCGGCCGCCGGGCGCAACGACCAGTTGTTGCTGCTGATCGAACCCGACCACTACAGTACCTTGACGCTGGACATCGGCATCGCCCACAGCGACGAACTGCTGGCGAGGCTGGCTGCGCGGCTGCAGGAAGTCGTCGGCGACACCGGCCTGTGCGCGCGTTTTTCCGACCACGATTTCGCGGTGCTCCGGGCCGAATCGTCGCCGCGCGAGAGCGCCGAAATCGCCGAAAGCATTCGCGCGGCGTTCGAGGGTTTCATCGTCGAGGTCGGCGGGCGCTCGGTGAGCATCACCATGAGCATCGGCGGCGTGCAGATCGGCGAGAAGATCGCCAGCCTGCAACAGGTGCTGGGCAAGGCCAGCCAGGCGTCGAACTCGAGCGCGAACCTGGGCGGCAACCGGGTCGAGATCTTCGATCCGTCCGCGCGCGACCGCGCCGAAACCGAGCGCATCGCGGCATGGGTGCAGCGCATCCGCGACGCGCTGGCCGGCGACGGTTTCGTGCTGCATTACCAGCCGATCATCGGCATGCACGGCCAGTCCGGGGAAACCTACGAAACCCTGTTGCGCATGAAGGGCGCCGGCGGCGAGATCGTTCCGCCGATGAGTTTCCTGCCGATCGCCGAGGAGCACGGCCTGCTCGACGACATCGACCGCTGGGTGGTATCGCGCGCGATCGAATTGCTGGCCGAACGCAAGAAGGCCGGCAAGGACACCACCTTGTTCGTCAAGGTCACGCCGAACTCGCTGATCGAAGGAGGGCTGGGCGCATTGATCGTCGAGCAACTGAAAAACAACGGCGCCCCCGGCGACAAGCTTGTGCTCGAGATCCAGGAGCCCAAGGTGTTCACCAACCTGCGGGCGACCCAGGAATTGCAGCGCACGATCCAGCCGCATGGCTGCCGGCTCGCGCTCGAGCAGTTCGGATCGGGTTTGAATTCGTTCCAGTTGCTCAGCCATGTCGATCCGACCTTCCTCAAGATCGACCGCGCCTTCATGACCGACTTGGCGAAGAACCCAGAGAACCAGAAAAAACTGCGCGCAATCAACGACGAAGCGCATCGCGCCGGCAAACAGGTCATCACCGAGTTCGTCCAGGACGCGGCGAGCATGAGCGCGCTGTTCTCGATCGGGGTGGACTATGTCGAGGGACATTTCCTCGCCATGGCCGGCCCGGACATGAACTACGATTTCAGCTGAGTCCCCGCGATGCGTTCGTCATGCGGCGCTTCCGCTGCGCAAGGACGGCGTGATTGATTCGGCCGATGCCGACGCCTGCACGCTACCGTGGCCGCTTCGCGCCCTCCCCGACCGGACCGCTGCATTTCGGCTCGCTGGTCGCTGCTCTGGGCAGCTGGCTGATCGCGCGACGCGATGGTGGCGACTGGCTGCTGCGAATCGAGAACATCGACCCGCCACGCGAAATTCCCGGCGCAGCCCAGCAGCAGATCGAAACCCTGAAGGCATGTGGCCTGCATTCGGACGAACCGATCCTGTGGCAAAGCACGCGTAGCGATGCGTACGCCGCGACGCTGGATCGATTGCTGCGTGATGGAACCGCCTTCGAATGCCGCTGTAGCCGCAGCGATCTCGCGGCCGATGCGGGCGTGCATCGCGGCTGCGTGCATGCCGATGCGATGCGCCAGCCAGCGATCCGCTTGCGCGTTGGCGACGAGCGCATCGGTTTCGACGACTCGATCCAGGGCCGCTTCGAGCAATCCGCGCGCGAGCAGATAGGCGATTTCGTGCTGCGTCGCGCCGACGGACTCTGGGCCTACCAGCTCGCGGTCGTGGTCGATGATGCCGCGCAAGGCATCACCCAAATCGTGCGCGGCGCCGATCTGCTCGACTCCACGCCGCGGCAGATCCTGCTGCAACGTGCGCTGGGCCTGTCGACGCCAGCCTACGCACATCTTCCGCTGGCGGTGGATGCCGATGGCCGCAAGCTCGCCAAGTCCAGTGCGGCATTGCCGATCGATGCGGCCGATCCATTGCCCGCGCTGCATGCAGCGTATGCCTTCCTGGGCCAGGATGCGGCCGCGATCGCTGGTGCGCGGACCGCCGATGCCTTGCTGCGGCGCGCGCTGGACGCATTCGACCCGATCCGGATAGAGCGCGTGTTGCAGCGCATCGCCGTTCCGTAATCGGCGCGGCGTAGAATCGATCCGGGCCAGATCGCAACTTTCAACGACAACAAAGGGGAACACCATGACCACACGCACCGCACTTGTCACCGGCGGCACCGGCGGCATCGGCACCGCCATCGTCCAGCGACTGGCCAGCCTCGGCCATCGCGTCGCGACCAACTTCCGCGACGAAGCCAAGGCGACCGCGTGGCAGGCGCAGATGAAGGACCAGGGCTTCGATGTCACCATCGTCCCCGGCGATGTGACCGATTACGCCAGCGCCGATGCGATGGTGCGCGCGGTGGAAACCGCTATCGGCCCGGTCGATATCCTCGTCAACAACGCCGGCATCACCCGCGACGGCACCTTCCACAAGATGAATCCGAAGCAGTGGCACGACGTGATCAGCACGAACCTCGATTCGTGCTTCAACGTGACTCGCCAGGTCATCGACGGCATGCGCGAACGCAAGTGGGGACGGATCGTGCAGATCAGCTCGATCAACGGCCAGAAAGGCCAGTACGGCCAGGCCAACTACGCCGCCGCGAAGGCCGGCATGCACGGCTTCACGATCTCGCTCGCGCAGGAAAACGCGAAGTTCGGCATCACCGTCAACACCGTTTCGCCGGGCTACATCGGCACCGACATGGTGATGGCCGTGCCCGAGGAAGTGCGCGCGAAGATCACTGCGCAGATTCCGATCGGTCGTCTCGGAAAACCCGATGAAATCGCCTATGCAGTCGCGTTCTTCATGCCTGATGAAGCGGCGTGGATCACCGGCGCCAACCTCTCCGCGAATGGCGGGCATTACATGGGTTGGTAATCGTCGCGCTTGCGCACTGCCCTATCGGCAGTGCGCGCGACGATTACCAGGTGAGCCATGGATGGCGAACGGGCGGCAACCCATGGACGGCTACTTGCCATACACAACAGTGAAGCCCGCTGTGCCGGTGGCAGATCGAACGCGCTTTACCGGAGGAGGCATGGATGCCGACTGGGCGGCTGCGCCATGGATGGCTACTTGCCTGACTTTCACCGCTCTTGGTGCCTGATGCAAACGAAATTGAAATCAACGTGGTCAACAGACGACTACGACGAAATGTCGTGGCACGACAACCATGTTCACGGTTTGCGCATCATCGAGGGCGATGATGGAGTCGGTGAACTGGCTCTCGACCTCGACCACATTCTTGAATGGATCGGACCAGCCGACAGATATTTCAGATTCCTAATCGCTCCCGCAACACTGACTTTCCACGGCGTTCAAGACCTTCGCATTCTGCTCGATTATGTGACACCAACATCGGCAATCTCGCCGTTCTCGTTGCATGAAGTCGAAAGGGAGAAACGGGTTTATCCAACTGGGTACGAGTCATGCAAGTGGCGTTTAAAACTCAATTGGCCCGATGGAGCGATTGACTTCGACGCCACGGGTTTCACTCAGATTCTTACCGGCAAGCCGATCGAAAGCGAAGGCCAATGGCTCTCTCCATCTGAACGTATGGCATCTCAGTCTTGAGACGCTTTCGCGTATCGACCAGCCGCGCATCCCCGCCCGCACGTCGTCTTGGACCGCATCCGGCGCAGTGAACCGCATCGCACTACCGCGCGTGCGTGATGCGCCGACTGTCACACGCTTGCAACGAACAGAATGCTGCGCCATGCTGCAGTCTCTGGTGCGCCGCAATACCTTCTGGAAACCCGTCGCATGGCACAAATCCGCATCATCAAGAAGTATCCGAACCGGCGCCTGTACGACACCGAGATCTCCAGCTACATCACTCTCGAAGACGTACGCCAGCTGATCGTCGAGAACGAAAGCTTCGAGGTGCGCGACGCCAAGACCGGCGACGACCTCACGCGTTCGGTGCTGCTGCAGATCATCTCTGAGCACGAGGACGACGGCCAGCCGATGCTGTCCACCGAACTGCTCAGCCAGATCATCCGATTCTACGGAGATTCCCTGCAGGGCTTCATGGGCAGCTATCTCGAGCGCAGCATGCAGATGTTCCTCGAACAGCAGACGCAGTTCCGCAGCCAGCTCAACAGCCTGATCGGGCAGACGCCGTGGAGCATGCTCAACCAGCTCACCGAGCGGAACATGGATCTGTGGAAGTCGTTCCAGCAGGGCCTGCTGGGCACGATGGGCAACGCCGCCGACGAGCGCAAACCG
>JANXZP010000195.1 GCA_025355485.1 Pseudomonadota bacterium | reverse complement strand
CCGGTGCGCTGGTTCGAGGGCGTGCCTTCGCCGGTGAAGGATCCGGGCAAGGTCAACATGACGATCTTCCGCGAGAACACCGAGGACATCTACGCCGGCATCGAGTTCGAGCCCGGCTCGGCCGACGCACAGAAAGTCCTTGATTTCTTGGAACGCGAATTCCCGAAATCGTTCGACAAGATCCGCTTCGGCACCCAGGCGAAATCCGACGCGTGGCAGAAAGCGTTGGAAGGCATCGGCGCGCCACATCGCGACGTGCACGTGCAGGTTGGCGTCGGCATCAAGCCGGTGTCGTACCTTGGCACCGAACGGCTGGTGCACAGCGCGATCGGTTATGCGATCCAGAACAAGAGCAAGTCGGTCACGCTGGTGCACAAGGGCAACATCATGAAGTACACCGAAGGCGCGTTTCGCGATTTCGGTTATCAGGTCGCGCGCGATTTCTATGGCGCGGTCGAGCTCGACGGCGGCCCGTGGATGGTGATTCCGGAAGGCCGTCCGGGCGCGGGCCTGATCGTCAAGGATTCGATCGCCGATGCGTTCCTGCAGCAGATCCTGCTGCGTCCGTCCGAGTACGACGTGGTCGCGACGCTGAACCTCAACGGCGATTACCTGAGCGACGCATTGGCCGCGCAAGTCGGCGGCATCGGCATCGCGCCGGGCGCGAACATCAACTACGTGACCGGACACGCGGTGTTCGAAGCGACCCACGGCACCGCGCCGAAATACGCGGGGCTGGACAAGGTCAACCCGGGCTCGGTGATCCTGTCGGGCGAGATGATGCTGCGCTACATGGGCTGGATCGAAGCCGCCGACGCGATCATCGCGGCAATGGACAAGGCGATCGGCGCCAAGCGGGTGACCTACGATTTCGCGCGGCTGATGCCGGGCGCGACCGAGGTGAAGTGCAGCGAGTTCGCGGATGCGCTGATCGCTGCAATGTAACTGCCGGGCGATGTAAACCTGGGCGACGCGGTGTCCGGATGGCGCGATCGTCGTGCCGATGGTGAGTCTTACTTCACGACGATCGTGCCGACCATGTGCGGGTGGATCGAGCAGAAATAGGTGTAGGTGCCCGGTTTTGCGAACACAGTCGCATAGCGATCGTCGGTGTCGAGTGCGGGCGATGCGGGGAACTGTCCGCCTGCGCTGACCACGAGATGCGGCTCGTCGTCGCGGTTGATCCAGACGACCTTGCTGCCGATCGCCACGGTCAATGTCGCGGGCTCGAACGCGAAATTCCTGATTGTGACCGCAGTCTTCTCCAGCGACGCCGTCCGCGCAGTCGAGCTGGTCGCCGCCTTGGCGATTGCAGGTGCAGCCGCATGCGAGGCACTGCAGGCCATGACAGCCAACACCGCCGACAGGCTCGTTGCAATCAGCTGCATCCGTATCGCAGGCGCGCGCCGTGCGGTGCAAGCTGTCATCGGTACGTCCTTCGATTGATATGGAATGCGTTGATGTGGAATGCGAGGCATCAGCCGAATGCCTCTTCGGTGATCGCCAGATCGTGCTTGCCGCGCACATGCCGCACGCTGCGAATACCGAGGTAACTTGCGAGCGGACGACCAGCGAGATCCTTCAGCGGCCCAGGCCCCGGGCCCACGCCCGGCGCGGGTTGCGGGTACGCAGTGGAACGCGCGGTGTGGAAGGTGATGTTGCCCTCGACCTGCTGCTGGATCTGGTGGATGTGCCCGTTGAGCACGCTGACCGAACCGAATCGTTTCAGCAGTTCGATCGCCTGCGCGCTGTCGTCGGTGCCCCAGCCCCATTGCTGGTACAGGTTCCACAGCGGCATGTGCGCGAACACCACGATCGGCGTACTTGCGGACAGGCTTGCAAGATCTTTCTTCAACCACGCGAGTTGATCCGCCCCGAGTCGTCCGAGCCCTCCGGCCTGCAGGTTCAATACATTGATGAGTGCGACGAAATGCGCGCCGCCGTAGTCGTAGCTGTACCAACCGGCATTGCCGGTGCCGAAGCGACGGAAGAATTCGGTGCCGTTGTCGCCGATCACGTCGTGTTCGCCGGGAACGTACAGCGCCTGTTTCGTCCTGGCGCTCTTCATCACTTCCGCCAGCGTGTCGAACTGCTCGGGCTTGGACAGATGGGTGAGATCGCCGGTATGGATCACGAAATCCGGCGCGCGCTGTTGCGCGTTGATCTTGTCGATCGCCTGTTTCAGCGTCGCGACCGGATCGGGATTGGGTTCCTTGCTGAAGCCGATATGGCTGTCGCTGATCTGGACGAAACTGAAACTCGCATCGCGCGCCGATGCGCCGCCGCCCAGGGCGTCGAGCGTTTCGGCGTGCAGCACGCCACCCTTCATCAGCCACAGCGTGCCGGCGCCTGCCCATGCCATGCATTTGAGAAATTGCCGGCGCTGAACGGTCGTGTCCGCGCGCGTCGAATCGGTCGTCGATTGATCGTCGCGAACGTTGGTGTGGTTGGAATCGGTGTTGTCCATGGGTCGTCCTCGGTCATCGTTCGATCCTTCATACCGGACGACAGCCGGGAATATTCCCGCACGGGACTGGGAATAAATACGCGACAGGCGCAGTCTTCCATTTGAATGCGCCCCGCTGCCTCCACCGCCACGCCGCACCCGGATGCCATCCGCAGCCTGCGCTTCGAGCAGCACGTGCTGCCGCACTTGGATGCCGCATGGCGCCTCGCGCGCTGGCTGGCGCGCGCCGAGCAAGACGCCGAGGACGTGTTGCAGGAAGCGCTGCTGCGCGCCTACCGCTATTACGCGGTCGCCGATCGCGACAACGTCCGCGCGTGGCTGCTGACGATCGTGCGCAACACGTTCTACACGCTGCGCACCCAGGCACCTGTCGCGTCGCAGCATGACGAATTCGACGAAACGATCCACGGCGCCAACGACGATGACGCGACTCCGGAGTCGCAATTGCTGCGCGAAGCCGATGCGGAACAACTGCGGCGCGCGATCGAACAGCTGCCGGTGGAATATCGCGAAGTGCTGGTGCTGCGCGAACTGGAAGGTTATTCGTACAAGGAGATCGTCGACATCAGCGGATTGAAGATGGGCACCGTGATGTCGCGGCTGTCGCGTGCGCGCGAACGCCTTGCTCGCGCGCTGTGCGCTGGCGCCGAACCGCATGCAGGAGGATCGCATCATGCAATGCGATGATTCGCGACTGTTGACCCACGCGTATCTGGACAACGAACTGGACGCCGGCGACAGCGTGCGGATGAACCGGCACCTTGCCGACTGCCCGGCCTGCGCGCGCGAACTCGAACGCCAGTCGCTGCTGCAGGATGCGCTACGCCGCGCAAAGCCGGCGCTTGCGTCGGGCGATGCGCTGCCCGACGCGTTGCGCGCGCGCATGCTGGCGTCGCTGCGGGTGGCGATGCCAGGTCAACCGACAGCAACATCGCCATCCGTGCGGCCGCTTGCATATCCGATGCGCCTGCGCGGCTGGCACGCACTGCCGACCGCGCTCGCTGCGAGCCTGTTGTTGCTGGTCGGCGGTGGTGTGGGCATCGCCTGGCAACGGCACGCATCCGAGCTTTCGGCGCTGACTGCCGAGGTCGTGTCCGATCATCTGCGCGCGCTGCAACCGCAGCACCTGACCGATGTGCTGACCTCGGACCGGCACACGGTCAAGCCGTGGTTCGACGGCAAGCTGGATTTCTCGCCGCAGGTACGCGATCTGGATGCGGCGGGCTTCGTGCTGGTCGGCGGACGCCTCGATGTGCTGCATGGGCGTCGTGTTGCCGCGATCGTTTATCGCCTGCGCCAGCATCCGATCAACCTGTTCCAGTGGCCTGACGCCGGTGCTGATTCAACGCCGATCAGTGCAGATGCTGGCGATGGTTACACCGTCACGCGCTGGACCCAGGACGGCATGGCGTATTGGGCAGTGTCGACGCTGGATCGTACAGAGATGGATGCGTTCGCGAGCGCGTTCCGCGCGGCGCCACCACTATCGCCGCCAGCGCCGCGCTGATACCGACGTGTTGCATCAATTCCATTGACAGCCGCCACCCCTTGCGGCTGGCGGCCCTGGGTCAACCGCAACCGACGACGCTGCACGCAACATCGTGCTCGAGCGGTTGCAACGATGGGTCGCGGCGATGCTTGTCCCAGCGCTCGCGAAACTGCTTCTCGTTGGCGATCTCATTGCCGTAGGTCTGGCCATAACCTTCGGCTGGTGTCCTGTCAGCCAACGAGTGGGCCAGGTCGGTATTGGTGATGTGGCCTTGCAGGAACAACAGGCCCGTGAAGATGTTCATGACGCCCTCCTTCGGTTGCCGGCGCCGGATGACTGGCCGGTCTCACTTGAGTGAAATGAAAGATAAGCCGATGATTGCTCCAGCGGTAGCGATGGTTTCTCAATCCAGGCTTGAGGTGAATTCAAGATGAGTCGCATCCCGTTGCATCCATTGCAGGGCTTTTTGACCGCCGCGCGGCTGCGCAACCTCTCGCGCGCCGCAGAATCGCTGCACCTCACGGTGAGCGCGCTAAGTCACCAGATCCGCGCGCTGGAGGAACGGCTTGGCCAGCGCCTGTTCGATCGCGGCCCGCGCGGCATCACCCTGACTGCGGATGGCGAACGCCTGCACGATGCAGTCGCCGTGCATTTCGATGCGATCGAGCACGCGCTGCGTCCGTCCACGCGACGCGACGATGTGCTGACGCTCAGCTTGCTGCCGACGCTCGCTGCAAGCTGGCTGGTGCCACGATTGCCGCTGTTCCTCGCCAAACATCCGCAACTCGAGATTAACCTGCAATCGACCGCAACCCGGGTGGATTTCGCGCGCGAAACGACCATCGATGCGGCGCTGCGCTTCGGGCCTGGCCTCTGGACCGGACTCACTACCGTGCATCTGTTCGACGATTGGCTGACGCCGGTCGCGAGCCCCGCGTTGATCGCCACGCACGGCGGCCGCAAGACCTCGCACGATCTCTCCCGTTATCCGCTGCTCGGCGATTCCGGAGAAAGCTGGGCGCAATGGTTCGCGCACTTCGGAGGCAGCGTGCCCGCGCGTTACGCCGCGGTATTCAGCGACACCGATACCCTGCATCGCGCCGCGGTCACCGGCATGGGCGTCGCGCTCGGCCGCATGACGCTGGCGCGGCCGCTGATCGAAGCCGGTCTGTTGCGAACGCTGAGTCCGCATCGATTGAAATCAGACTACGCGCACTACCTGGTGTATCCGGCGCGTTCCGAACATCACGCCGGACTCATTGCGTTCCGCGATTGGCTGCTCGCGCAGGCGCGCAGCTATACGGCCACGCTGGATGCGGCCGCCGCGCCCATGCGCAAGCGCAGGCAGAGCACACGCTCGCGCTGAACGTTGCGCATGCGACGGGGCCCACCTCAGGGTGTTTCGGGCTGCAGCGCCGCTGCGCAGGTCGCGTGCGCTGAGACGCGCGCATTGCAAACTATCCCCATGCGCCGCCCTGAAACCCCGACCGTATTGAAGGGACGCGGAACCACCGCGCAGCCGGCGAATCGCTACGCCTCGGCACGCACGGAGGCCGCGGACGATGGTTGGGCGCCGCACTGGTTCGATGCCGATGGCGAGCCTCCCGCGCATCCCGAGACCGAGGTCACCGACGAACGCGCGCGCAGCATCATCAGCCGCAACGAGTCGCCCGATATCGGTTTCGGCCAGTCGATCAATCCGTACCGTGGCTGCGAACACGGTTGCGTGTATTGCTTCGCACGGCCGACGCACGCGTATCTGGATCTGTCGCCGGGGCTGGATTTCGAGACAAAGCTGTACGCCAAGACCAATGCCGCCGAACGCCTGCGCGTGGAATTGGCGAAGCGAAGTTACCGCTGCTCGCCGATAGCGCTTGGCATCAACACCGACGCGTACCAGCCGATCGAGCGCAGATACAAAATCACCCGCAGCATTCTTGAAGTATTGGCCGAGACGCATCATCCGGTCGGCCTGATCACCAAGAGCGCGCTGGTCGAACGCGACCTCGACCTGCTCGTGCCAATGGCGCGCGAGGGCCTCGCCACGGTGTATTTCTCGATCACCACGCTCGACAACCATCTCGCGTCGAAGATGGAGCCGCGCGCGTCAGCGCCGCATCGCAAGCTCAAGGCGATGCGCGCGCTGCGCGATGCCGGCGTTCCGGTCGGGGTGATGGTCGCGCCGGTGGTTCCGGCGATCACCGATCCGGAGCTCGAAACCATCCTGGAAGCCGCGCGCGATGCGGGTGCGGGCGCGGCGGGGTATGTACTGCTACGGCTGCCGCACGAATTGAAGCAACTGTTCCGCGACTGGCTCGCGCAACGTTTTCCGGAACGCGCCGAGCACGTGATGAGCCTGATCCGGCAGATGCACGGCGGCAAGGATTACGACCCGACCTTCGGCAAGCGCATGCGCGGCGAAGGCCCGTTCGCGCAACTGCTGCAGCGGCGTTTTTCGCTGGCCTACGCGCGTCTTGGGTTCGGTCGGTTGCCGCCTTTACGCTGCGACCTGTTTCGCCCACCCGCGCCACCATCGTCCCAAGGCAGCCTGCTCTGAGGTGTTTCATCGTCCGTCGGGAAGCCAGAACGACAAGCGAAAATACACTTGCGAAAATCGTCCTATGCTTCACCCGTCTGCAACCGCCACAGCGCCGCATACACGCCGTTGCGTGCGACCAATGCATCGTGGGTGCCGGACTCGACGATCCTGCCGGCTTCGAGCACATGGATGGTGTCGGCGTGGCGCACGGTCGACAGCCGGTGGG
>JANXZP010000137.1 GCA_025355485.1 Pseudomonadota bacterium | reverse complement strand
CCACGCAGGCGCCGGTGAGCGTGGCGACATCGATCAATGCCTGCGGCTCGAAACGCTGCGCGTAAGTCAGCGCATCGCACAGGATCAGGCGGCCTTCGGCATCCGTGTTGAGCACTTCGATGGTCTTGCCCGACATCGAGGCCAGCACGTCGCTCGGGCGATACGCATCCGCGCCGGTCATGTTCTCGACCGCCGGCACGATGCAGACCACGTTGATCGGCAGTTTCAGCGACGCGACCGCGTGGAAGGTCCCGAGCACGCTGCCCGCGCCGAGCATGTCGAACTTCATCTCCTCGATGCCGCCTTGCACCTTGAGGTTCAATCCGCCGGAATCGAAGGTGATGCCCTTGCCGACGAATACGAACGGTTTCGCGTCGCCGCCGCCGTTGTAGTTCAGCACGATCAGCTTCGGCGGATTGGCCGAGCCGCGCGCCACTGCGAGCAGCGAGCCCATGCCGAGCTGTTCCATCTCGGCGCGCTCGAGCACTTCGCAGGTCGCGTGCGCGTGTTCGCATGCGAGTTGGCGCGCGCGTTCGGCCAGGTACGCGGGATTGCAGATGTTCGGCGGCAGGTTGCCGAGTTCGCGCGTGTAGGCGATGCCGGCGGCGACGCCGATGCCGGTGTCGAGCGCCGCTTGATGGATGGCTTCGGCGTGCAGCTGCAAGGTTTCAAGTCCGGCGTCGGGCTTGCGCGTGATGTTCTGGGTGTAGCGATAGGCCGCGTGGTCGGCGGCGATGACGGCCTGGCGCACGCGCCAATTGGCGTCGCGTCCCTGCACGTCGAGTTCGGTCAGTGTGCATAGCGCAGACTTGCTCGCGCCGGATTTCAGCGCGCGCACGCTGTCGGCGATTGCGCGCAGGTATTGCGACACGCCGAACTTCGCCGCCTCACCGAGGCCGATCGCCAGCACACGCGGTGCGGCGACGCCGGCGATGTCGTGCAACAGGACGCTGCGGCCGGTCTTGCCGGACACGTCGCCGCGCGCGATCAGGGCGCGCAGGCGACCGTTGCTCGCGCGATCGATCGCTTCGCCCGATGCACTGAGCGCGCCGTCGGCGAACATGCCGAGCACGATGCAATCGGTGGCGAGGGTGGTCGGGTCGGCGTGGTTCAGCTCGAATTGCAGGGTCATCGACGAAGTTCCGTAGAATGCGGCAGTTCTGGGGACGCGCGTCCGGCCTCTGCTGAGGCAACGGGCGCCGAAGGAAGCCACAGAGTTTAATGCAAGCCACCCCTGCCTTACATGCGAACCCCGTGCCGATTACCGATCACAACCCTTCTGCGGCATCCCCGAAGCCTCGATTCCGCGCAATGAGCGGCCCGTGCTGACGGTCGATCGCTACCTGCTGCGCGAGTTCGCGATGTCGGTCGCGGCTACCACGATCGTGCTGCTGTTCGTGGCGATGAGCGCCGTGGTCGCCGACCTGCTGGCCGAAATCGCGGGCGGCAAGGTGCCGGTGTCGTTGCTGGTCTCGCAGCTCGGCCTGCGCGTGCTGCGCTGGCTGCCGCTGGTGCTGCCGCTCGGACTGTTCCTCGGGTTGCTGCTGTGCATCGGCCGGATGTATCGCGATTCGGAAATGGCGGTACTCGCTTCGGTCGGCCGCGGTCCGCGCGAGCTGCTGCGGCCCATGCTGTGGATCGCGCTGCCGGCGGCGATCCTGGTGGCGATCAGTTCGCTCTGGGCAGGCCCGTGGGCGCAGCACACGGCGCGAGCGATGATTGCCGACGCCAATCGCTCATTGATTATCGCCGGCCTCGAGGCAGGCCGCTTCCGCGAATTGCCGGGCGGGCAGGGCATTCTCTACGTCACCGAGCTCAGCCCCGACGGCAGCCACATGAAGAACGTGTTCCTGCAGTCCGACCGGAAAGCCAAGATGGATGTGGTCACCGCGAGGGAAGGACTGCTGTTCGTGGATGCCGGCCAGCGCTATCTGCGCCTGACTGACGGGATGCGAGTGGAGGGCGTGCCCGGGCAGAAGGATTACCGGGTGATGCACTACCGTCGCAACGAGATCCGCCTGCCGGCCGATACCGCGGCCAACACCGTGCAGGATGCGACCACCGCTGGCTCGCTGGAGCTGCTCGGCAATCCCAAGCCCGATACTCGCGCCGAATTGCACTGGCGGATCGCGACGCCGATCGCCGCGTTGTTGTTGGCGATTCTGGCGATCCCGCTCGCGCGCGCAGAACCGCGGCAGCCGCGCTACTGGCTGCTGATGATGGCGCTGACGGTGTACGTGCTGTACACGGCGCTGCTGCTGATCGGTCGCGGCCTGCTCGCGACCGGCAAACTGTCGTCGTGGGCCGGACTGTGGTGGCTGCACTTGCCGATGCTCGCGCTGGCGTTGTGGATGCTGCATCGCGACGGCGGTTTGCGCATGCCGCGCACGGTGCGCACATGAGGTTGTTAGTGCGCCCGCCGCTGCACGACCAGCTCGTGGTGCGAGCGGTGCTCGGCTCGCTCGCGATGGTCTGGCTGGTGTTGCTGGGCTTCGATGCACTGCTCGGATTCGCGAGCGAGCTCGACGATCTCGGCAAGGGCGGCTACAGCGTCGGCCACGTCGTGCTTTACATCGTCTGCACGCTGCCTCGCCGCGCCTACGAACTGTTCCCGACCTCGGCCCTGATCGGCAGCCTGCTCGGCCTGGGTGGCCTCGCGGCGACCTCGGAACTCACCGCGCTGCGCGCTGCCGGCATCTCGCGCTGGCGCATCTGCGTGGGAGCGGTGGTCGGGCTTGCGGCGGTGACCGCGGTGATGATGGTCAACGCCGAAACGCTGGGCCCGAAAGGCGAGCAGACCGCCGAAGCTATCTCGGTATCGGCCAAATCGACGGCCATCGTGGTGTCGCAGGGATCGGGCCTGTGGGCGCGCGACGGCGAGCTGTTCGTCAATGCGCGCGCGGGCGCACAACGGTTGCGCGCGGGCGAGCAGGAAGTCGAGCTGGCCGACCTGCGCCTGTTCCAGTTCGGCCCCGACGGCAACCTGCTCGCACTCACGCGTGCAGCCAAGGCGATTTACCGGCAAGGGCACTGGACGTTGCGCGACGTCGTTCGCACCGACTTCGGCGCGCTGGCATTGAGCGAACACAAGTTGGCCAGCGCGGAATGGAAAACCAGCCTGAGCCCGCAAACCGTGCTGGCCAGCGTCCAGCATCCGCGCTACCAGTCCACAGCCGAACTGCGCCGCAACATCGACTACATGCACGCCAACGCGGTCGATGCGGGCAGCTACGAGAATGCGTACTGGGCGCGAATGTTCTATCCGCTCAACGTGCTGGCGCTGTGCATGGCCGCGCTGCCGTTCGCGTTCGGACAATTGCGCAGCGGCGGATTCGGCAAGCGGCTGTTCGCGGGCATCGTCTGCGGACTGACCTTCTTCCTGCTGCAGCGCCTCGCGCAGAACCTGTCCTCAATCTACCGCTGGCCGCTATGGGCCGCGCACATCGCGCCACCGCTGATGGTGCTGGCGGCATCGCAGGTTTATTTCAGGAAGCGGGTTTGAGCGAGCGGAGCGTTTCGTTCGTACTGCAACCAGAATGCGCAAATTCGAAAGTCAGCCTCGGTCGGATCGATCCATCCTCACAAATCGCGTTCCCGCCGCGAGGTCGTGCCAGCAGCGGCGCTCGTCGTCGAACAGCGCCCACGCGAATCCCAGTCCGAACGCCAGCAGCGACAGCGTCGCAGTGACGTAGCGCAAACACAGCGCGCGCACTGTCGCCGGGCGGCCGTCCGTGGCCAGCACCTTCAATCGCCACGGCCGCATGCCGATGGTCGCGCCGCCGCGCCGCCATGAAATCACTGCATAGGCGCCGGTCACCAGCCACGCCGGAACCACGGACACCAGCATTCCAACGACCGGACCGAATTGATCGGACGTTCGTCCGTGCGCGACCAACAGTTCCAGCCCGCTCGTCGCCAGGCACAGGGCCAGTACCGGGAACAGGTCGTAGACCATCGCGAGCAGACGCCAGCCCAGATGCGCCGGTTGCGCGCTATACGCGTGCGTTTCTGGAGTGTCCGCTGACGAATTCATTGCAACAGGATACCGGCGCGGCTGCGTACTGGCTAAGCTGCGACCATGCCACGCAGTACGCCAGCCGATCGCCGCCGCCACGCGCTGTCGTTGCCGCCTGCATCTGCGCGCGATACGGATGCGATCGCGCTGTTCCTCGAACGCCTGTGGGCCGAGTCGGGACTGGCGCGACAGACGCTAGCCAGCTACCGGCGCGATCTGGATGGACTCGCACGCTGGCTCGACATGCGCGGCCAAGCGCTGGAAAGCGCCGATCGCGCGGCGCTGTTCGATTACCTCGCCGAGCGCACGCGACTGGGCTACGCACCGCGCAGCAATGCGCGGCTGTTGTCGGCGCTGAGGTCGTTCTACGCGCAACTGCTGCGGCGTGGCGCGATAACGGTCGATCCTGCGGCCTTGCTGGAAGCACCGAAGCTGGGACGTTCGCTGCCCAAGGCGCTGTCCGAATCGCAGGTCGAGGCGCTGCTGGCTGCGCCGGCTATCGACGACCCGGCAGGCCTGCGCGATCGCGCGATGCTCGAACTGATGTATGCGACCGGCCTGCGCGTCAGCGAGCTGGTGTCGCTGCCGGCGGCGGGATTGAACCTGCGCCAGGGCGTGGTGCGGGTGACCGGCAAGGGCAGCAAGGAACGGCTGGTGCCGCTGGGCGAGGAATCCCAGCACTGGCTGCAACGCTATCTGGACAGCGCGCGCCCGCACTTCGCCGGCCAGCAGACACGTTCGCCGCTGTTCCTCGGGCCGCGCAGCGAGGCGCTGAGCCGACAGCAGTTCTGGATCACGTTGAAGACGCTGGCCGCGCGTGCCGGCGTCGATCCGGCCCTGGTCAGCCCGCACGGACTGCGGCATTCGTTCGCGACCCACCTGCTCAACCACGGCGCCGACCTGCGCGCATTGCAGATGCTGCTCGGCCACGCCAGCCTGTCCACCACCCAGATATACACCCTGGTCGCGACCGAAGGCCTCAAGCGCCTGCACCAGAGCCACCATCCGCGCGCGTGAAGCCGCGCGGCGGCGGTTCCGCGCCTTTGGTCGGCACAGCCGTACCGTTCACGCCGAGGCGACCGGCCCGCGTGCGATAATCGGAACTGTCGCTCCGCATGCTGGTCGGACTGCCGATCTTCCCCGTTCCTTCGAGGCTCGCCGCATGAAACGTCCGTTCGATCGACTCCTGCTCGCCGTCGCATTCGGCTGCTTCGCACTGACCGCCTGTTCGGCCCAGCAGTCCTCCACCGCCGCCAAGTCTTCGACGACGGCTGCCGCTCCAGGCGAAGCCACGGTGCGCAAAGCGGTGGCCAAGATTGCCCCGGACGCAAAGATCGAGAGCCTGCGTGCGGCGCCGATCGCCGGCATGACCGAAGTCAGCGCGGCCGGACAGACCGTGTACTTCACCAACGACGGCAAGTACCTGTTCGCCGGCAGCATCATCGAGGTCGCGACCAAGCATGATCTCACCGAAGCCACGCGCGCCGAAAAACGCAAGGAGATGCTCAAGAACGTCACCGCCGCGCAGATGATCGTGTTCGCGCCCGAACATCCCAAATACACCGTCACCGTGTTCACCGACGTCGATTGCGCCTTCTGCCGCAAACTGCATTCGCAGATCGCCGACTACAACAAGGCCGGGATCGCGGTGGACTATCTGTTCTTCCCGCGCGCCGGCATCGGCAGCGAGTCCTACGACAAAGCGGTGTCGGTCTGGTGCGCGGCCAATCGCCAGCAGGCCCTGACCGACGCCAAGAAGGGTTTGCCGATCTCAAAAGCCTCGTGCGCCAATCCGATCACGGTGGACTACGAGCTCGGCCGCCGCTTCGGCTTCGAAGGCACGCCGGCGATCTACACCGCTGACGGCACCTCGATCGGCGGCTACCTGTCGCCCGCCGACATGCGCGCCAAGCTCGACGCCCTCGCCGCGGCCAAGCCGAGCACCTGATCGCGAGCACCTGATTACGTCCGCTGATCGCGCCGCCCGGCTCGCTCGGCGGCGCCGGGCTGGCTGAGCTATCATGCGCATCCTGATCCAGCCCCCAATCTCCCGGACATGATCGTCCTTGAGGGCCTGCCGGCCCTGTCGCCATTCCGTCGCGACCGTCTCGAACACAGCTTGCGCGTCCTGCACGACGACATCCGCATCGCCGGCGCGTGGTGGCTGTATTTCATCGATGCCGACGCTGGCGCCGCGCCAGACCCTGTCGCACTCGGACGCATCCTCGAGGCGCATCCCGATACGGCGGTTGCCACGTCCGACGCACGCAGCCTGTTCGTGGTGCCGCGGCTAGGCACGCTGTCGCCGTGGGCGAGCAAGGCCACCGAAATCCTGCGCGGTGCCGGTTTGCCGGTGCATCGCGTCGAGCGCGGAATGCGGCTGGATGTGATCGGCTTGCCGGATGCCGGTTCGCCGGAATGGCAGCCGCTCGCACGTGCATTGCACGATCCGATGACGCAATCGTTGCTGCTCGATCGCGACGAAGCCGCAAAACTTTTTGCCACGCCATCGCGCGGCGCGCTCGAGCGCATCGCACTGGCCGATCTGGATGCGGCGAACGGTCGGCTTGGCCTCGCCTTGTCGGACGACGAGATCGTGTACTTGCGCCAGCGTTTCGGCGAACTCGGCCGCGATCCGTCCGATGCCGAACTGATGATGTTCGCGCAGGCCAATTCCGAACATTGCCGGCACAAGATCTTCAACGCCGATTTCAGCGTGGATGGCGAGGCGCAGCCGCTGTCGCTGTTCAAGATGATCCGCAATACGCACGCCGAAGCGCCGCAACTCACGTTGTCGGCTTACAAGGACAATGCGGCGGTGATCGAAGGTTTTGCGGCGCAGGCGTTTCGTCCCGATGCCGATGGCGTGTATCGCGCTGGCCCGCTGCGACCTAGTGCGTTCTGCATCAAGGTCGAGACCCACAACCACCCGACCGCGATTGCGCCGTTCGCCGGCGCGGCGACGGGATCGGGCGGCGAGATCCGCGACGAAGGCGCGACCGGTCGCGGCGGCAAACCGAAAGCTGGATTGACCGGATTCTCGGTCTCGCATCTGCGCATTCCGTCGCTGCCGCAGCCATGGGAATCCGAGCGGCCGCTGAATCCGCGCATGGCCAGCGCGTTCGAGATCATGCGCGACGGCCCGATCGGCGCGGCCGCGTTCAACAACGAATTCGGACGTCCCGCGCTGTGCGGCTATTTCCGTTCGTTCGAGCTCGCGACATCCGAGCCCGGCGTACTGCGCGGCTACGACAAGCCGATCATGCTGGCCGGCGGGCTCGGCGCAGTCGAGACCACGCTGGTGCAGAAGAAGTTGCTGCGCAACGGCGACAACGTGATCGTGCTCGGCGGCCCGGCGATGCTGATCGGCCTGGGCGGCGGCGCGGCCTCATCGGTGGCATCCGGCGACAGTTCGGAAGACCTCGATTTCGCATCCGTGCAACGCGATAACCCAGAACTCGAACGCCGCTGCCAGGAAGTCATCGACCGCTGCGTCGCGTTCGGCGAGAACAATCCAATCCTGTGCATCCACGATGTCGGCGCGGGCGGATTGTCGAACGCGATTCCCGAATTGCTGCACGACTCGGACGTCGGTGGTGTGATCGACCTGCGCGCGATACCGAGCGACGATCCATCGCTGTCGCCGATGCAGATATGGAGCAACGAGGCGCAGGAACGCTACGTGCTGGGCGTGAGTGCAGAACGACTCGCCGAATTCGCCGCGCTATGCGAGCGCGAGCGCTGTCCGTTCGCGGTCGTCGGTATGGCGACTGCCGAGCAGCAACTCGTGTTGCGCGATGGCGGGTCGGTCGTCGACGCAGCCGTCATCGACATGCCGATGGACGTGCTGTTCGGCAATGCACCGAAACTGCATCGCGACACCCAGCGTCCGCGTGCGCCACGCTGGGCCAAGCTCGACACTGCGGCACTCAATGCCGATCCGAATGCATTGCGCGAAGCCGGCTTGCGCGTGCTCGCGCATCCGGGCGTTGCCGCGAAGAATTTTCTTGTCACCATCGGCGACCGCAGCGTTGGCGGCTTGTGCGCGCGCGACCAGATGGTTGGACCATGGCAGCTGCCGCTCGCCGATTGCGCGATCACGCTCGACGATTTCGACGGCTATGCGGGCGAGGCGATGGCGCTCGGCGAACGCACGCCGCTCGCGCTGCTTGATGCCGCCGCGAGCGCGCGGATGGCGGTTGGCGAGGCGATCACCAATCTCGCCGCCGCGCCGGTCGCTTCGCTGGAAGAAGTAAAGCTGTCGGCGAACTGGATGGCCGCCGCCGGTTTCGATGGCGAGGACGCAGGCCTGTTTGACGCGGTGCACGCGGTCGGCATGGAGCTGTGCCCGGAGCTCGGGATCAGCATTCCGGTCGGCAAGGATTCGCTGTCGATGCAGGCGCAGTGGCAGCACGATGGCGCGACGTGCAAGACGGTCTCGCCGGTATCGCTGGTGGTGACGGCGTTCGCGCGTGTCGCCGATGTGCGTGGGCAACTGCAGCCGGTGCTCGCGCGCGACGTGGATTCGGAGTTGTGGCTGATCGGCCTCGGCGCGGGCCAGCAGCGGCTCGGCGGTTCGATCCTCGCGCAGTGCCACGGTGTATTCGGCGGCGCCAGCCCCGACCTCGACGATCCCGCGCTGCTGCGTCGGTTTTTCGACCTGATCCAGCACGCGCGCAACGATGGCTTGTTGCTTGCGTATCACGACCGCTCCGACGGAGGCGCGTTCGCCGCGCTATGCGAGCTCGCGTTCGCCGCACACGTCGGACTGGATATCAACCTCGATCCCTGGGGCGAGGATGCGGTGCGCGCGTTGTTCAACGAAGAACTTGGCGCGATCGTGCAGGTCGCGAGGGAAGATCGCGCGGCGTTCGCCGATCTCATCGATCGCCACGACCTGACCCGCTGCGCGCAACGCATCGGCCGCCCAGTTGTTAGTGGAACGCTCGGCGCGGCGCCGATGATCCGCGTGCAGCGCGAGCGCACGACGCTGGTCGAATGGAGCTGGCAGGAACTGTTCGATGCGTGGTGGTCGGTGACGCACGCCATGCAATCGCTGCGCGACGATCCGGCTTGCGCCGAGGAAGAACGCAGCGCACGGCGCGATTTTGATGCACCCGCGCTGAGCGCGTTGCTCACGTCCGATTGTGGTCAGGTTTTCAGCATCGGCGGTACGCGTCCGCGCATAGCGATCCTGCGCGAACAGGGCGTCAACGGCCAGATCGAGATGGCGGCGGCGTTCGATCGCGCCGGTTTCGATGCGGTCGACGTGCACATGTCCGATCTGATTGAAAAGCGCATCCCGCTCGACGGCTTCAAAGGCCTCGCTGCTTGCGGCGGGTTTTCGTACGGCGACGTGCTGGGCGCAGGTCGCGGCTGGGCGACGTCGATCCTGGAACGCGAGTGGCTGCGCGATGCGTTCGCCGAATTTTTCGCACGCGGCGACAGCTTCACGCTCGGCGCGTGCAACGGTTGCCAGATGCTCGCGCAGCTCAAGCAACTGATTCCCGGCGCCGAGCATTGGCCGGTGTTCCTGCGCAACCGCTCTGAGCAGTACGAAGCGCGGCTGGCGTTGCTGGAAGTGATGGAATCGCCATCGGTGTTGCTGGACGGCATGGCCGGCTCACGCATACCGGTGGTGGTCGCGCACGGCGAGGGGCGTGCCGCATTCGCCAACGAAACCGACCGTGCAGATGCGCAGGTCGCGGTGCGCTATGTCGATGGCACCGGTCGTATTGCGACGACGTATCCCGCCAATCCGAACGGTTCACCCGACGCGATCGCCGGGCTGACCAGCGCCGATGGCCGCGCGACCCTGATGATGCCGCACCCCGAGCGCGTGTTCCGCAGCGTGCAGATGAGCTGGCATCCGGCCGAGTGGGGCGAGGATTCGCCGTGGATGCGGCTGTTCCGCAATGCGCGAGCGTTCGTGGGCTGACGCATCGGTTGTCCTGGGCGGGGCCATGACCTCTGTCCATGTTCAGGACGCGCTCACCGCGCTATCGTGCGGGCTCTTCGATCCGCAACGGGCAAGCCCATGAATCCGCGTCGCTCCCTTTTCGTGCGCGTCTGCGCCTTCACTGCGTTGGCGGGCATCGCGCAAGCAGGCGCCACCGATACCGCAGCCCAACGCGAAGCCGCCTGGCAGCAGCACCAGAAAATGGCCACCGACTCGCCGTACGCGGGCGTGCAATGGCGCAGCATCGGGCCGACTGCGCAGGGCGGGCGGGTCACCAGTATCGCGACGGTGCCGGGCCAGCCGTACACATTCTATGTGGCGTACGCGACCGGCGGTGTTTGGAAGACTACCGACGATGGCAACACGTTCGAGCCGCTGACCGACGGATTGCCGATCACGGTGACCGGTGCGATCGCGGTCGATCCGCAGCATCCGGACACGCTGTGGGTCGGCACCGGCGAGCCGAATGCATCGCGCTCATCGTATGGTGGCATGGGCCTGTTCCGCAGCGACGACGGTGGCAAGCATTTCCAGCGCGCGGGACTGGCCGGTACCGACCGCATCGCGCGGATCGTGGTCGACCCGAAGGACGGCAATCGCATTTTCGTCGCGGTCGTCGGCAGGCTCTACACCGACGGCGGCGAACCCGGCGTGTACCGCAGCATCGACGGCGGCAAGAGCTGGTCGCGCGTGCTCAAGGGCGAGCGCCCGAACAGCGGCGCGATCGACCTGGTGCAGGACGCGAGCGATCCGAGCGTGCTGTACGCATCGCTGTGGGAACACACGCGGCGGCCGTGGAAATTCCAGGAAAGCGGCGCGGGCAGCGGCATCTTCAAATCCACCGATGGCGGCACGACATGGCAGCGCATCGGCAAGGGTTTCCCGACCGGCGATCACGTCGGCCGCATCGGGC
>JANXZP010000123.1 GCA_025355485.1 Pseudomonadota bacterium | reverse complement strand
GCCCTTCGGACAGCACTGAGAAGCTACATCGATTTCTACAACCACCGACGCCTAAATTCTGCACTCGGGTACCGCTCGCCATCCGAGTTTGAAGTACGATGCAACTAACAAGCGGGTGTCCACTTTTGCGAAGGAAGTCCCTAGCGCTTGCGCGATACGCTTCGACTTGTGCCGCACCGGCACAGCCCTTATCATTCGCGCCCCGCCACCGCGCGTTCAGCGTTCGATTGCGGCGGGTACACCGGAGAGGTGGCAGAGTGGTCGAATGTACCTGACTCGAAATCAGGCGTCCGTGTAAGCGGACCGTGGGTTCGAATCCCACCCTCTCCGCCATTGAGTTGCAGCTTTAGAGAAAGTCCGATCGCCTCAGCCGCCGACCCGCGCCACAGCGGGCTGTGCCGCTGGGGTGATGTTCTCTGTGGGGTCAAATTTGCGGACTTCCGAGGCCGGGTTTCCGGGTTTTCCGGCGAAATTCTCTGTTGGCCATTTTCGCAGTCCGGTTCGGTTCTCAGTAGGCGGACCGAGGTTTCGAATCATTGCCTGCTCCGCCAGACAGTTGGCAGCTCAGAGAAAGTCCGATCGCCTCAGCCGCCAACCCGCGCCATAGTGGGCTGTGCCGCTGGGGCGATGTTCTCTGTGGGGTCTTTTTGGCGGACTTTTGCGGCCCGATTCCCCGGATTTCCAGGGATATTCTCAGAAGGCCATTTCCGCAGTCCGAATGCGCTTTCCCGCTAAGCGGGATTAGGGCAACTCAACGTGTTGCTTTTGTGTAAATCGCGCGCTGTTCAGCCCACTCGGCTGGGAGCCGATTGCGCACATTCGCGAGGGTCAGTTTCGGCGACGCGCTGCCGTCGATCAGCTGACCGACCAGGTCCGGTGCCATCAGGCCGCATCGCAAGATCCGGCGGACATAGGCTTCATCCACGCTTTCGGTCTTCGCGATGGCCGTTAGCGAATCGACCTCGCCAGTCGTGAGGTCTTGGTACGGCATTGTCAGACTAAATTGCGAGTCTGGAGTCTAGCCGGTAGTCTCGTCTAATGCCCAATCCATTCCGCTATTTCAACAGCTCCCCCGAGGTGATCCGTGCGGCAGTGCTGCTGTACGTGAAGTATTCACTCTCGCTGCGAAAAGTCGAGGATTTGCACGCTGAGCGCGGAATCGACATTTGCCACGAGACGGTACGCCAGTGGTGGAACCGCTTCGGTCCAATGTTCGCAGCCCAGATCAAGAAGAAGGGAATCAAGGCTCGGCACGGGATGCCGGAATGGCGCTGGCATCTGGACGAGGTTTTCGTGAAGATTAATGGCGAACTGCACTACCTGTGGCGCGCCGTCGACCACGAAGGCGAAGTGCTAGAGGTCGTGGCAACCAAGCGCCGGAATCGCAGCGCAGCCTTGCGTTTACTGAAATCCTTGATGAAGCGGTACGGCCGTCCTCGTGCAATCGTCACCGACAAGCTGCGCTCGTATGGAGCGGCGATGAAACTGATCGGCATTGCCGATTGCCAGGAGTGCAACGGACGTGCAATAAACAATCGAGCGGAGAATTCTCATCAGCCGTTCCGACGACGCGAGCGAGCGATGCACCGTTTCAGACGCATGTGCACGCTACAGAAATTTTCCTCAGTGCATGCTTGCTTTCACAACCACTTCAACCACGAACGCCATCTCATTGACCGAAACACTTTCAAGAAACGCCGCTCAGTTGCCATGGCGGAGTGGCGGACTCTTGCAAGCTGACGTCAACGCAGTCCGTCTTCTTGCGCGCCATAGAAGTTAGATTGACAGTGCCCGCGCTGGCGTTGGTTCTGTTTGTATTCGCCGCTGGTTTGGGAGTGACTCTTGTCGTGCAGGCCACATTGAGCGACCGGCAAGCAAAACCGTTGGAACAACGCGGCCCGAATTAAAGGCCGAAAATCGCTACTGTGTTTTCGGCATTCCCGCCATCCATGGTGGTCAGATGGGGCGAAAAATCCCACCTCAAAGCTGTCGATCATGCAATTCGCCCTTCAAAAGCATCCTTGGCGCTGTTCTTCAATCACAGACTGCACCCGCCACCCCGGTAAACTAGGCGCTTCCCCGGTCGCCGCACCGGCACCAACCGGATCGCCATGACCATCGCTACCCCAGCAACCTCACTTCGCTTCACCGACCTCAATCTTCCCGATGCGCTGCTGCGCGCGCTGGCCGACGTGGGTTACGAGTCGCCCTCGCCGATCCAGACCGCGACCATTCCGCCGTTGCTCGAAGGCCGTGACATGATCGGCCAGGCGCAGACCGGAACCGGCAAGACCGCCGCATTCGCGCTGCCGATCCTTGCGCGCATCGATCCGACGCAAAAGAAGCCGCAGGCATTGGTGCTCGCGCCGACGCGCGAACTCGCGATCCAGGTGTCAGAGGCCTTCCAGCGCTACGCCGCGCACCTGCCAAATTTCCACGTGCTGCCGATCTACGGCGGGCAGGGTTACGAACCGCAATTGTCGGCGCTGCGTCGCGGCGTGCAGGTCGTCGTCGGCACGCCCGGACGCGTGATCGACCACCTCGATCGCGGCACGCTGGATCTTTCGGCGTTGAAATGCCTGGTGCTCGACGAAGCCGATGAAATGCTGCGGATGGGCTTCATCGACGATGTCGAAACCGTGTTGAAGAAAACGCCCGAGCAACGCCAGGTCGTGTTGTTCTCGGCGACGATGCCGAGCCAGATCCGGCGTATCGCGCAAACCTACCTGCGCGATCCGGTCGAGATCGCGATCAAGTCCAGCACCACCACCGCGCCGAATATCCGCCAGCGCTATTGGTCGGTCAGCGGCGTGAACAAGCTCGATGCGCTGACCCGCATCCTCGAAGCCGAACCGTTCGAGGCGATGCTGGTGTTCGCGCGCACCAAACTCGGCACGGACGAACTCGCGGGCAAGCTCGCGGCACGCGGATTGTCGGCGGCGGCGATCAATGGCGATGTGCAGCAGGCGCAGCGCGAGCGCCTGATCCAGCGACTGAAGGACGGCCAGCTCGACATCCTCGTCGCCACCGATGTCGCCGCGCGCGGGCTCGACGTGGATCGCATCAGCCATGTGTTGAATTACGATATTCCCACCGACACCGAAAGCTACGTGCATCGCATTGGCCGCACTGGCCGCGCCGGCCGCAAGGGCGAGGCGATCCTGTTCGTCGCGCCGCGCGAAACCGGCATGCTGCGCGCGATCGAACGCGCAACGCGCCAGCCGATCGAACGCATGGAATTGCCGAGCGTCGAAACCGTCAACGACCAGCGCATCGGAAAATTCCTTGCGCGCATCACTGAAGCACTGGGAGCCGCCGACCTCGGCCTGTTCCGCAGCCTCGTGGAACGCTACGAAAAAGAACACAACGTCCCCGCGATCGAGATCGCCGCCGCACTCGCGAAGATGACGCAGGGCGATTCGCCCTTGCTGCTCGACGTTCCCGCCGAACGTCCGCGCGCGGCGTACGACAAGGCCTCACATTCACCGGCTCCGCGTGCGCGTGCTCCGCGCCCACACGAAGCCGGCCACGACGCACCGCGCAAATTCCATGAATCGCGCGAACGCGGCGACGAGAATATCGCATCACGCGAGAAACCCAGCGCATCGCACAAGCCGTACAAGCCACGCGAGGACGTTGCGGAACGGCCCACGTCATTCGCTTCGGATGGACCGCGCAAGCGTCCACCAAACCAGTTCGGCGCAGCCGTGAATGCGGCCGAAGCGATCTTCGACGGAACATCAACCGGCAAATCCTCGCGCAAACCCGAACGCCGATCGAAGGACACGCCCGAAGCCGGCATGGAAACATTCCGCATCGAACTCGGCCACGCGCACGGCGTGCAACCAGGCAACATCGTCGGCGCGATCGCCAACGAAGCCGACATCGAGAGCCGCTACATCGGCCGCATCGACATCCGCGATGCGTACAGCCTCGTCGATTTGCCCGTCGGCATGTCGAAGCCATTGCTCGAACACCTCAAGCGCGTGCGCATCGCTGGCCAACCGATGCGCATCCAGCGTGCCGGTCCCAACGACATCGCCGGCATCGGCGAGCCGCGCACGAATTTTTCGCCGCGCCCGCATCCGGTGAAACCACGCGGCGACAAACCGCGGCCTCCATTCAAAGAAAAAAAGCCGCATCGCAAAGGCGCACCGAAGCGACCGTAGTTTCGCCGTCCCGCAAGGAAGCCCATGGCGCCCAAAGCCACCATCTACAAAGTCGAACTGCAGGTCAGCGACATGGATCGGCATTACTACGCGACCCATGCGCTGACCCTGGCGCAGCATCCATCCGAAACCGACGAACGCCTGATGGTGCGGCTGCTCGCATTCGCGCTGCATGCCGATGAACGGCTGGAATTCGGGCGCGGACTCAGCACCGAAGACGAGCCCGATTTGTGGCGCAAGTCACTGACCGGCGAGATCGAGCAGTGGATCGACGTGGGCCTGCCCGGAGAACAGCGCATCCGCAAGGCGTGCGGGCGCGCGCGCCAGGTGATCGTCATCGGCTATGGCGGACGCAGCGCCGATATCTGGTGGGACAAAATCTCGGACGGACTGGCGCGGTCGAAAAACCTCACCGTGATCGACCTTCCCGCCGCTGCCGTGCAGGCGCTTGCGGGGCTGGCCGATCGCACCATGGAATTGCAATGCCTGATCCAGGACGGCCAGGCGCAATTGATGAATGCGAAGATCAGCGTGACCATCGAACCAATGTTGCGGATGGCGTCCTCTGCGCAGGTCTGACGATTTGGAAGGTCCGGCGAAGCAATCGGCCGAGCGGCTGTTGGCATAAGAGCCTGCGGAAAAATGCCCGCGCAACCGTAGAAGAGGGCGGCTTCAGCCTAATGTTGCTTTACTTTGTGGGCTTTAGCCTCTGCAGGTATCAGGGCACGGCTTTCAGCCGTGCCGCTCAAGCCGGCAAAGAATCGGGCTTCAGCCCCTGCGCACTTTAGTGCCCCGTTGTTTTTTTAATGTTGATCGGTGAGCGCCCGCCATTCACAAAAAATTCGCGTCAC
>JANXZP010000080.1 GCA_025355485.1 Pseudomonadota bacterium | reverse complement strand
GCACGTCAATCTCGCTGCCGTCGGGCAGGCGCAGTGCAATGGTTTCGTTGGTGGCGACAGGATTCGCGCGAGTTGGAGCGATCAGGCGGCGCAGGAAGGAAGGCATGTGTACAGCATGAAGCCGGGCGGCGCGCAGTCAAGGGTCGAGTCGAATGTAGGGCCGATTAGCCGCGTCGCGGGGTAATCCGCCATCAGCATTGAACACGAAATGGCGGATTACGCTGCGCTAATCCGCCCTACTTGCTAGTCTGTCGAGGTTCGATCCCAACAGGTAGACATTGATAATTCGTGCCCTCCAGTCTGTCGGGATATTGAACAACGAAGGACATCAGATCGTTTGCATGGATACGCTGAGGAGCCACGTAGGCGTGCATCGCCGTCATGCATTCACTGCTAGAGGAGTATGCAGATAAAGGCTGCGGAGTTGAGATGCTTTTGATGACCCTGACGACCCCTGTGTTAGTGACCGTTACCGTTCGCCACATGATTTCGGTTTGGTCTTTTGGGTCTTCTGCCTTTGCTTTTTCAAGAATCGCGACTCGCGCATCGATGGTATCTATTTTAGCTTGCGCAACATTTAGCTTCGCTTTTAGATCTACAACTTCCTTTGTTGTTTGAGCCGCAGTTGCTGGCACAGGCGGCTCCTTATCGCTGAAAGAACATCCCGCGAGCAGCAGCGCGGCTACCAAAACTGACAGTTCACGAGTCATAGCTTTCCTCGACAAATTTCTCTTCATTCATAGCGTATCTGAGTCTTGCCGCGAGAATTCGCCGAAGCAACGTTGCCGGGACTCCATCCGCGCTACCAAGCCTCACGCCTCCGCGCGACTCAGCTTGAACGCCTTCTCCAGCATCACGAACAGCCGCTTGAGTTCGCCCGACATCAACGCGAAGCGCGCATCGAGTTCGGCGTGCACCGATTCGCGCTCGGCGTTCTCGAGCTGGTCGACGGCGCCATCGAGGAACTTGAGCTTGCGCACGACGAGGTCTTCGCCGAGCACGAACGAAACGTGATCGTCGAAGTTCAATGCGAGGCGCGTGACCTGCTTGCCGGACTCGAGGTGCTTGCCAATTTCCTCGCCCTGCAGTTCCTGGCGTTGGCATTTCACGATCGCGCCGCGGTCGGCTGGGTCTTTCAGTTCGCATTCGTCGCCGAGCGTGACGCTTTCGGGAAGCTTTTCGCCGGCGATCCAACCGGTCAGCACCGCGCGCGGGCTGGTCTCGGCGTTCGGCGGCAACGCGGGAAAACTGCCGAGCGCGCGGCGCACTTCGCTGACAACGGCTTCGGCGCTTTTGCGCGAACTGGTGTCGACCGCGATGAAACCATGTTCGAGGTCGAGATACGCATCGGTGCGCAGCTGCCGCACGAACGCGCGCGGCAGCAGGTCGTGGACGATGTCCTCCTTGATCTTCCGACGTGCGCGGCCGCCGAGCTTGCGGCCCTCGCGTTGCTCGGCTTTCGAGACCTTCTTCGCGGCTTCCTCGTTGACGACGGACGACGGCAGCAGGCGTTCCTCGCCGCCGATGGTCAGCCAGATGCAATCGCCGACGCGATGCGACAACACGACTTCATCCCTGCCGAAGGGCGAGACAAAACCGCGCGACAACATTTCCAGCGGACCGGCGGGCTTGAGCGCGCAGTCGGCGAGATGCGATTCGAGTTGGGAGAGATCGAGGGAAGCGGGGAAACGGAACAGCGTCAGGTTACGAAAGAACATCGACATCCTTGATGGGTGGTTGCATTGGGTACTTCACGCTGCGTTGTTGGTGGCATCGCTGTACGGCGCACCAGCAAGCCACGCATGCGCATCCGGCATCGGCGCATCGCCGCGCCGGGCCAGCGCGAGGAAATCGAACAACGCCGGATCGGCGAGTTGCGCGGGCCGCACGTCGCCGAGCGCGTTCGCGATCTGTTCGATGCGGCCTGGTGATTCGCGTTCCCACGCATTGAGCATGTTGCGGATCTGCTTGCGCTGAAGGTTCTCCTGCGAGCCGCACAGGGTGCACGGGATGATCGGGAACTGTTTCCATTCCGCGTAGGCTTCGATGTCGCGCTCGCTCACGCGCGCGAGCGGACGGATCACGACGTGCTTGCCGTCGTCGCTGCGCAGCTTCGGCGGCATCGTCGCGAGCTTGGCGTGATGGAACAGATTCAGGAAAAACGTCGCGACAAGATCGTCGCGGTGATGGCCGAGTGCGATCTTGGTAAACCCTTCGCGTTCGGCATGCGCGTACAACGCTCCGCGTCGCAGGCGCGAACACAGCGAGCACATCGTCTTGCCTTCCGGAATCACGCGCTTGACCACCGAATAGGTGTCCTGCTCGATGATCGTGTACGGCACACCGATCGACCTCAGGTAATCCGGCAACACGTGTTCTGGAAACCCAGGTTGCTTCTGGTCGAGGTTCACCGTGACCAGCTCGAAGCGCACCGGCGCGCTCGCCTGCAGTTGCAGCAGCACGTTGAGCATCGTGTAGCTGTCCTTGCCGCCGGACAGGCAGACCATCACCTTGTCGCCGTCCTCGATCATGCCGAAGTCGGCGATCGTGCGGCCGACCTGGTGGCGCAGGCGCTTGGCGAGCTTGTGGTGCTCGTGCTCGGCGCGCGGGTCGCTTGTACATGGATCGGCGGTTGCGGATTGGCTGGCGGAAAGATTCATCGGACATGCATCGGATGGGGCATGCATTCTACCGCGCGGGCGCGATGCGCCCGGTGTAAGCTGCGGATGCGTCTTGCGCAGAGCGCGGAATCCGCATGCAACCCTACGATCCGGCCGACATCGTCGCCCAGCTCAACCAGCTCAAGCTCGAGCACCGCGACCTCGACGCCGCGATCGATCGGCTGGTCGCCGATCTGCGCATGGACGAACTGCAACTGCGCCGGCTGAAGAAACGCAAGCTGCTTATCAAGGACACGATCACGCGGCTGGAAAGCCGGCTGATTCCCGATCTGGATGCGTGATTCCGAGGCCCGCGTGCCGCGTACTAGTCGGTCGCGGTCTCATCGGCTGATGGCACCGCCGCTACAGGCGTCGCCGCCGCACGCGCGGCACGCGCCGTTTCGGGGGTGATCTTCAGGATCGTATGGCGCAGTTCGCGGCCTAGGATCACGCGCGCGTCCTTGGCCCAGGCCTCGAGTTCATCGCCGTAGTCGAGCTTGCCTTCGGCGTCGGTTTTCACCAGTCCGATTTCGCGGATCTTCTGGATGAAGGCGCGGAACAGGGTGCGGTCGAAGAATTCCGGCGCGGCCGGTGCGTACAGCAGGCTCAACCGTTGCGCGGTCATCTGGCAGAGGCTTTCCAGCTCGCCGGTAGACAGCGTGTGCGGGCCGTTCTTGACCAGCACCGCGATCGCGATGAAGTAGCGCTCGAACGCCTGCTGCAGGCTGCGCGCAATCGTGCGCAGGCGGAACACCGCATCGGTCTGGCCCGGGCCGCGGCTCAGGGTGTCGGTCGCGGCATCGAATTTCAGCAGGCCCTCGGCGATGAACTGCGAGATCGTCGCTTCCAGGCAGTCGCCGAAACCATCGGGCGTCCACGGCAGGAACAACTCGTTCTGCAAGAACGGATACAGCGTGCGGCCGAGTCGCAGCACGCCGGCGCGGCTCATCTTGCGGTTGTTCTGGAAGCAGCACGCGACCCACGCCGGCGCGGTGAACAGGTGCAGCACGTTGTTGCGGTAATAGGTTTGCAGCACCGCGGTTTCGTCGTCCATCGACAGCACGTCGCCGAGCGGATGCGCGGTGCGCTGCAGGATGCCGATGCCCTCGCCATAGGCGACGATCTGCGCCGGCTCCATGTCGGTTACGGTCACGCGATCGGAGTACGGCACCGCGGCGAGCAGCCGCTTGTCCAGCGCGAGTTGTTCGAGCAGGTCGCTCTCGGTCATCGCGTGCTTGGGACTGGACAGCAACGTCAGCGCGAGCAGGTTGACCGGATTGACGTCGGCGCTGCGATTGATGTTGACCTGGATGCGCTGCGCGAGATCGTCCATCGCCTCGCCGATCCACTTCGGGCGTTCGTTGTCGTCGACCGTGCGCTCGCGCCAGTCCGGCGCGTGCTGCGACAGGATCGCGTCGAGCAGGATCGGTTCGCCGAAACTCACCGCGACCCTGCCGTGGCGTTCGCGCAGCATCGCGATCGCGCCGCGCAGCAGCGCCCACACGGTTTCCTTCTGCTTGGGCCGGCCATCGAGTTCATCGAGATAGCTCTTGCCCTCCATCAGTTTTTCATAGCCGATATACACCGGCTGGAACACGATCGGCCGGCGTGGTTCGCGCAGGAATCCGCGCACGGTCATCGCGAGCATGCCGGACTTGGGCTGTAGCAGGCGGCCGGTGCGTGAGCGGCCGCCCTCGATGAAATATTCCAGCGAGAAACCCTCGCCGACCAGCATCGCGACGTATTCGCTGAGCACGGTGGAATACAACGCGCTGCCGCGGATGCTGCGGCGGATGAAGAACGCGCCGCCCTTGCGCAGCAGCGGCCCGATCACCGGCATGTTGAGGTTCACGCCAGCGACGATGTGCGGCGGCACGATGTTGTGCGAATACAGCAGGTACGACAGCAGCAGGTAATCGATATGGCTGCGGTGCGAAGGCACGTACACGACTTCGTGACCCGGAGCGATGTCCTTGAGCGTGTCCAGGTGGTGCACCTGCACGCCGTCGTAGATGCGGTTCCAGAACGGCGTGAGCATGAACGACAGCGAGCGTACGACCGGATGCGAATAGTCCGCGGCGATTTCCCACGCGATCGCATGCGCCTTGCGCCAAGCGTCCTCGACCGGCTTGTTGTCGCGTCGCGCCTGCTCGGCGATCGCTTTTTGCACCGGTTCGGATGCGAGCACCTTGTCCACCAGCAGGCGACGGTGCGAGAGGTCGGGGCCGATCACCGCCGCGCGGATGCGCGCGAAGTGCACGCGCAACACGCGCGAGAGCTTGCGCACGGTGCGTTCGGGCGGAAGATCTTCGGCGATCGCGCTGCGCAGCGGCACCGGCGTGGCGAACTGCACGATGGTGTTACGGCCGTTGAGCAGGATCGCGAGGAAGCGGCGGAAGCGGCCGACCAGTTCCCAGTTCTCTGAGAACAGCACCGAGAACCAGCCCGACTGCCGGTCGGGCGCGCGGCCGATGAAGATTGACACCGGCACGAGCTGGATGTCGAGATCCGCATGCGTGCGCTGGCGGGCCAGCAGTTTTTCCAGGCCTTCGGAATGGGTGCGCGTGCGCGGCCGTCCGAACCATGCGCCGCGGCGCCGCGCGAGCGCGATGTAGGCGCGCTTGCGGCCGAGCGGATCGCCAGCCAGCGGCGTCAATGGCGAAGGTAGCCCGGATTCGCGGCAGGCACGTTCGAGGATCAGCGCGTTCGACAGGCCGTAGCGTTCGAGCACGTAACACAGCGGTCGCGGGTCGGCGACGAGTTGCGCGACATCGTCCGCCGGCTCGATGCGCAGGCGGATCCACGGCGCAAGCAGTTTGCCCAGCAGCAGCGCCCACAACGGAGCGTGGCGCGGGGACGGCAACGCGGGAGCGGCGGACTCCGTCATCTTGGGCTTCGGGTGACGCGAGCGATCGCGTCACCCGAACATACCAGCAAACTCAGTTCGACGGCTGCTCGCCGGCGCTGGACGCAGCGCTCGCCGGCGCTTCCGTGCTCTCCGACGGGGCCGGCTGTTCGGCGGGCGCCGACATCGCGGACGATCCGTTCTCGGCCGGCGCTTCCATCGCGGGGGCGCTCTCCGGCGCGGCGGGCGCTTCGACCGGCTTGGCGAGCATGTCCTTGACGTTGTCCATCGCGGACTTGCTGTACCAGCGGCCATCGACCTTGACCATCGGCACATCCGAGGTGATTTTCGCGTCGAGCAGCGTATAGCTGACCGTCACCACGGCGTTGTCGCCATCCTCGGACTTCTTCACCGCAGTGACGCTGTCGAGCATCTTGTCGGTGTCGAAACCGTACACGGCGAGCACCTTGCGCAGTCCACCCACGCCCAAACCGGCCTTCTGGATGGTTTCGGCGAAGCTGAGCTTGCGGGCCGCTTCCATCGTGGTCAGGTTGAGGCTGCGCGCGGTTTCCACGACGATCTTGATCGCCTGCTTGGCCTTCTCCTGGTCGCCGAACGGTGCGGTGGCCGCCCACTTGGAGATCGCGTTGAGTACGTCGGTCGCCTGCTTCTTCTCGTCGGCGCCCATCTTGTCGTTCGACGTGATGGACTGGTTGGCCATGCCCTGGAACATGCCGGCCATCATCGGCTGCGACGCGGCAACCTTGGCGAGATTGGGCTGGAGCTCGTCGAACAGTTTTTTCTCGGCATCGGCCGCGGTGTACTTGGCGATGTTATCGGCGAACTGCTTGCTTTCCTCGGCGGTCGGCGCCGGCTTCTTGGCGGCCTCGTCCTTGTAGCGGGTTTCGAGTTTCGCATACAGGTCCGGCGTCACCAGGATGTGGCTGAGTCGATCGAAATCGTTCTCGCGGATCGAAACCGCGAGGTTCTTGGCTGCGACCGCCGGATCCTTGGCGGCCTCATTCTTGTTCGTGGTGCAGGCGGACAGCGCCAGCAGGCTGAGGCCGAGTAAGGCCAGCAGGTTCAGACGTTTCATGGATCACTCCCGGTTGAGGCGGGCAATGTAGTGCGGGACGCGGCCGGACACAAGGACGGCGTGGCCGGCCCGGCGGTGGCGGAAATCGGCGGAAGGCGTCATTTCACCCGCAGCGCGTCGATTTTCTGCTGGCGGCGCGCGCTGGCCGGCTGCGACCAGTCGTTGTTGAACAGGGCCGGCTCCCACGAGCCGTAGGTCGGGTTCGGCAGCACGAACCAGCGTTCGCCGATCCAGTCCAGGTACGGCTGGATCGCCGCGCTGCGGCCTTCGGGCGTGTTCGCGACGACGCCGACGAAATCGCCGAGCTGGTCGCCGAACTGCATCAGTACGCGGTAATTGCGCCCGACGAGCTGGCGGCGGCAGGTTTTCTCGGTGCCGTTCTGTTCGCAGCCCTCGACGAACGTGCCTAGGCCGAGGAACACGTCCTGGCCGGCGATCGGGAATCCGAGCGCGCGCAGGTTCGCGAGTGTGTCGTCGTTGAGATCCTGCGCGCGGTTGGACAGATAAATCACGCGGATGCCTTTCGCGGAAGCTGCTTTCGCGAACGCGAGAGCGCCCGGGATCACGCGCGCGGTGCGCTCGTGCACCCAGTCCGCCCAGGTCGCCTCGTTGTAGTCCTTGCCATCACGGATCAGCCGCGCCTGGTACGGCGAGTTGTCGAGCACGGTCTCGTCTACGTCGAGCACAACGGCGGGTGGAAGTTTCGCAATCGGGGCGGTGCGCTCGTCTTTTGGCAACGCATCCCAGGCCTTGTCCTTGATCGCTGCATCGAGCCGGTCGATCGCGGCGCGATACGCCTGCTCGTACAGCAGCCGTGCCTCGACCGAGGTCTGCAGCCAGACGACGGCGTTGAGATTGTCGTGCGGGGCGGGCACGTTCGCGACGGAAGCCGTTGCAACGCTGGCGCGCGGAGTCTGTGTCGCGCAGCCGGCGAGTGCGATGGTGAAAACAGTGGCGATCGAGTACAGATGCGTGCGCATGAGAATCCGCATTCGTTTGGACGTGAGGGCCGATGGTACAGCGCCATTGGATCGGGTTCGTGTCGGCCGTGCGCGCGATCGGGACCAGATCCATTCACTCGCCCAGCAAGGCAGCAATCGCGCTGAACTGCGCACCGGCGCGCTCCTTGCGATGGATCGCATCGCGTTCGGGATCGGCGCCGTCGCGGTGCAGGTCGGCGGCGGGCAATTCGTCGAGGAAACGCGAAGGTCGGCGTTGTTCGATGCCGCCCCAGCGCTTCGTTTCGCGGCTATGCGACAGCCACAACGCTTCCTTCGCGCGGGTGATGCCGACGTACATCAAGCGGCGTTCTTCCTCGATGCGGCCTTCCTCGATGCTGGCTTCGTGCGGCAGGGTGCCGTCCTCGCAGCCGACGATGAACACGTAGCGGAACTCCAATCCTTTCGCGGCGTGCAGGCTCATCAGCCGCACTTCATTGCCCGGCTCGCCGCGATCGGCATGCGCGAGCAGAGCGAGTTGCGCGGCGAGCGAGCCGGCCGACGGCGGCGCATCGCGGAACCAGTCGGCGAGTTCGTCCATGTGGCCCTTGCGACGCTGGAAGTCGGCCTCGCCCCTGCATTGTTTGCGTAACTCGGCAAGCAACCCGCTGCGCTCGGCGACTTGCTTGCACAAGTCCGAAGGCGTCAGGCGCTCGGCATCATCGCGCAAGCGCGCGAGAATGCCGGTGAATTCCGCGAGACCGGCCGCTCCTCGCGCGGGCAGTGACTTCAACAGCGACATCTGCATCACGGCGCGCGCGAGCGACAGGTGTGCAAGCTGCGCACCCTCGGCGAGTTTGGTCAAAGTGGTCGTGCCGACTTCGCGTTTCGGCGCGGCGATCGCGCGCAGGAAAGCGGCGTCGTCATCCGGATTGGCGAGCACGCGCAGCCAGGCGAGCAGGTCCTTGACCTCGCCGCGATCGAGGAACGCGGTGCCGCCGGTCAGGTGGTATGGAATGCGCAACAATTGCATCGCCTTTTCCAGCGGCCGCGATTGGTGATTCCCACGGAACAGCACGGCGAATTCGCGCGGCTCGCTCTTCAGCGATTCGCGCAGAAACGAAATTTCGCCGGCGACGCGCTGCGCTTCGGCCTCGGCGTCCGTGCACGCCCAGACGCGGATCGGCGCGCCGTCGTCGTGCCGGCTCCATAGTTTCTTCGGATGCGCGTGCGGATTGTTCGCGATCAGTGCGTTCGCCACGCGCAGGATGTGCGCGGAGCAACGGTAGTTCTGTTCGAGCTTGATCACGCGCAGTTCGGGATAGTCGCGCGCGAGTTCGTTGAGGTTCTCCGGATTCGCGCCGCGCCAAGCGTAGATGCTCTGGTCGTCGTCGCCGACGCAGGTGAGTTGTCCGCGC
>JANXZP010000071.1 GCA_025355485.1 Pseudomonadota bacterium | reverse complement strand
TCGGAAATACCCGCGACCGTCCGCGCCTGCGCCGACATCGAGGCGTGCGTCATCGTCGCCGGATGCGCGATCAGGCTTTCGACGCCGCCCAGCGATTCGGCGAGCGTGAAGTGCTGCAATCCATCGAGGAACGCGCGCACGGCCGGCACGCCGCCGGCGAGTTCGACGCTCAACATCGCGCCGTAGCCGTATTGCTGGCGCGTTGCGAGCGCGTGGCCCGGATGCGCGATCAGGCCCGGGTAGTGCACTGCTGCAACGGCAGGATGCCGCTCCAGCAACTCGGAGAGCGTGGCGGCATTTTCCTGGTGCACGCGCAGGCGCGCATCGAGCGTGCGCAGCCCGCGCAGCGTGAGGAAACTGTCGAACGGACTGCCGGTCAGGCCCAGCGCGTTCGCCCACCACGCGAGCTGCTGGTGCAACGCGGCGTCCTTCGCGACCACCGCGCCACCGACGACATCGCTGTGGCCGTTGATGTACTTGGTCGTCGAATGCACGACCAGATCCGCGCCGAGCTCGATCGGACGTTGCAAGGCCGGCGACAGGAAGGTGTTGTCGGCGACCACCAGCGCGCCAACGCGGTGCGCGGCTTCGGCCACGAAACGGATATCGGTGATGCGCAGCAGCGGATTGCTCGGCGTCTCGATCCACACCAGCTTCGGCGGAATGCGCAGGGCTTCGGCGAGCGCGCGCGGATCGGTGAGGTCGGCGGTGACGAGCACGAAGTGGTTTTTCTTCGCGAGCGCACCGAACAGCCGCCAGCAACCGCCGTAGCAATCGTGCGGCACCACGATGCGGTCGCCGGGTTCGAGCAACGACAGCACCAGCGTGACCGCGGCCATGCCGGTCGCGGTCACTACGCCACCCGCGCCGCCCTCGAGTTCGGCCAGCGCCTCGGCGAGCAGGTCGCGGGTCGGGTTGCCGCTGCGGGTGTAGTCGTAGGCGCGTTTGTTGTTGAAGCTTGCGAAGCTGAAGTTGCTCGACAGCACGATTGGCGGCACGACCGCGCCGTGTGCGGTGTCGCTGTCGATGCCGCTGCGCACGGCGATGGTTCCCGGACGCAATGTGCTCATGCCACACCTCCGTTGCTGCAATCGAATGAAGAAGTTTCGAGCGCCTTGCGCAGGATCGCGGCGACCGGCATCACGTCCTTGAGGAACGCATCGTGTCCATACAGCGAGCGCAGCACATGCACGCGCGTCGGTGCGGCGATGCGCCCGGCGAGTTCATGCACGTCCGTGGGCGGAACCAGCCGATCGCCTTCCACCGCGACCAACGTGGTCGGCACGGTGACTTGCGCCGGATCCACGCGATGCAGGTCGATCGATTCGGACAGCCGCAGGAACGCCGTCGGCGACCAGCGCTCGGCATAGCGAGCACCGCAGACTTCCAGGTAATCCTCGGCGGCACAGCGCGCATGCGCGCCGTCGAGCACGGTGTCGGCCACGAAGCGCTGTTCGAATTCCTCCGGCGTGCGATAGGTCAGCATCGCGAGTTGCCGCGCAATCGACAGGCCGAGCTCGTCCGCGCACTGCAGTTGCCCGAGCGCGACGACCTTGCGTTGCAACGCACGCAGCGCGCTCGCATACGGATGCGGCCGGTGCGCGCCGGAGATCGCGACGAGTTTCTGCAAGCGCGTCGGATATCGCGCGGCGAATTGCAGGCCGACCAGTGCGCCGTACGAGCAGCCGACGAACGCGGCGATGCGCGCGATGCGCAGCCGATCCAGGGTCGCGGCGATCGCGTCGGCCTGGTCGGCGGTATCGATCGGCGCATCGAGTGTGCCGTCGGCACCGATCCAGTCGATCGAAAGCAATTGCACGCGTCGCAGGTCGAACCCGCCGTCTGCACCGATTTGCGCCTGCCACCAGCCCGGCTCTGTAGCGGTATCAGTCGCAGCGGCATCGGTCGCAGCCGCATTGCGATCAGCTGAAATGCCGCCCTGCACGACGAGCGTCGGTGCGTCCGGATTGCCGACGAGCTGCCAGCGCACGCGCACGTTGCGCGTGCCCGCATGGCGCATCGCGACCACCAGGTCGAACTCGCCACGCGCATCGAAGTGCGTAGGCTGCGGTGGGTACGTTGCAGTGCGGGGATTGCAGCTTTCGGCGGAAACTGCGTCGCGGGTTTCGGCGGTGGCGAACGACATCGTGGATCTCCTGGTGGGCCATGCCCCAGCGAGATCACGCGGTGTCCAGAATGAAATGTCATCCCCACGCAAGAAATGCGGGAACGACCCATCTTCCGGTGGACGCGAACGTCCCCGCAGGATTTGGCACCGTCGTACGATTTCGCGTCGCGGTTGCCCCGGCTTCAAAGGGCCTGTCCCTCAGCCGGTCTCGATGGGATTGCAGGATCGATGGTGCACTAGCGCGCGAATCTTGTCAACACTTCCATCTTGATAGAAAGATATATTATCTATCGCCATCACACGGCCTGGCTTCACCTGCGCCGCGCACCGTGCGAATCGCTGTGCTTCAATGCGGTTCCCGCGCCCGTCTTCATGTCCGGCATGCATCCGATCCAGCACCAACCCATCGATCGATCCGTGCATCGCACGCCGCGGCTTGTGCGCATGCTGGCTGCGACGTTGTGCGGTTTGATCCTGCTGGCGGCGATCGGCGATGCGGCGGCGAGCAATGTCTATCGCTGGGTCGATGCGCACGGCATGGCCCACTACACCGACCGGCCGCCGGACGGCCAGGCCGCCACGCGGGTCGCGGTCAGGGTCACCCCGATGCAGGCGGAAGTCTCGGCGGTGGCGCGCATGCAGGTCGAATCCGATGGCGACCACTACGATGCAGTCGTCACCAATACGCTCGCCGGCCCGGTCGAAGTACAACTCAATGTGATCAATGCCAGCAACCTCGCGGCGAACCCGCCACTGCCGTTGCGTGCGCTGCTCAAACCTTACGCCAGCGTGACGCTCGCGAAGCTCGGACTCGCCGACCCGACCAAGCCCGGCGGCTTCCAGTTGCAACTCGCGGCGGTGCCCGGCGATCCGACCGCGCAAGCGCAGCCGGCGACTTATCTGCTGCCGGTGGAAACGAGGTCGTGGCGGATCGACCAGGGCTGGCACGGCGTCTTCAGCCACAACGATGCGCAGTCGGGTTACGCGATCGACATCAGCGTCGACGAAGGCACGCCCGTGCTGGCCGCGCGCGACGGCGTGGTGATGCAGGTGGAATCGGATTTCGACAAGGCTGGGCTGAATCGCGAGAAATACGCCGAGCGCGCGAACGTGATCCGGATCGTCCACGACGACGGCAGCATGGCGGTGTATGCGCACCTCAAGCTCGACGGCGCGCTGGTGCGGCTGGGCCAGCATGTTGCCGCCGGGCAACGCATCGGTTACTCGGGCAACACCGGATACACGACCGGGCCGCACCTGCATTTCGCGGTGCAGGTCAATCGCGGGATCGACCTCGAATCGATCCCGTTCCAGATGCGCAGTCCGTCCGGTGCGGTGGCGATCCCCGGCGCGCGTTGATCGCTGTCACGTCCGGTCGGGCGTACCCGATACGCGCCGCCCTTGCGAGCGGTTAGACTCAACCCAGGTCCTTACGGTGTCCTCGATGCCATCGTTGCGCTCGCGCTGTCGGTTGAACGCATGGCTTGCGATCGCGCTGCTATGCGTACTGGGCTGGGTGCCGGCGCATCGCGCGTTCGCGCTCGATCCCGACAAGGCATTCGCGCACTACGTCGCGAACAGCTGGTCGATCCAGGACGGCCTGCCGCAGATCAGCGTGCTCGCGATCACCCAGGATCGCGCCGGCTACATCTGGGTCGGCACCCAGAACGGCCTGGCGCGTTTCGATGGGGTGCGCTTCACCAGCTACATTCCCGACACCGAGCCGCAGTTGCCGGGCATCTGGATCCGCGCGCTGTTGCTCGATCGCGATGGCAAGCTGTGGATCGGCACCTACAAGGGCCTGGCGATGTATGCCGACGGCCGCTTCGTGAAGATCCCGCCGGCCGACCCCGCGGCGCATCCGGAACTGGACGTCAATGCGCTCGCGCAGGACGACAAGGGCTCGATCATCGCGGCGACCTCCGACGGCGTGCTGCGCGTCGATGGCGGCAAACTGGTCGCGATCTCTGCGGCGCTCAGGCCAGCGTTGTCATTGCTGTTGCGCAACGACGGCATGTGGATCGGCACCACCGGCGCCGTGGTGCACGTGGACGCCGGACAGATGATCCGCATGCCGTTGCCCGCGACCGCATCCTCCGCGGCGGTGACGCGGCTGGTCGCATCGCAGGGACGCATCTGGGCCGGCACGTCGCAGGGTTTGTTCGCCGGCGAAGGTGGCGCCTGGACCTTGTTCGACGGCGACCCGAAACTCGCGAACTCGCCGATCGGCGCATTGTTCGAGGATCACGACCGCAACCTGTGGGCCGGTACCAACTCGGCGTTGATGCGATTGCGCGACGGACGCCTGGTCGAATCGGCGGTCGGCCACGCGCCTGCCAACTACAAGGACGTGCGCAGCGCGTTCGAGGATCGCGAGGGCAACCTCTGGCTCGGCAGCCAGGTCCAGGGTTTGATCAGGCTCTGGAACGGCTGGACAAAACGTTACAACGTCGACGACGGCCTGCCCGATCCGGTCGTGTGGTCGCTGGCGCGTGGCGCCGACCGCACCATCTGGGTTGGTACCAGCGACGGCGTGAGTGTCTTCGACCGCGGCCGTTTCAGTACCGCCATTCCGGGCAGCGCGTTGCCGCATCCGCACGCCTACAGCCTGTTCGCCGAAGCCGGCACGTTGTGGATCGGCACGCGGCGTGGATTGGTGGTCCTGCGCGATGGCAGCATTCAATCGCCGCCGCTGTTCGCACCGATGGCCGGCGCGCAGATCAACGGCATCGTGCGCGAACCCGATGGCGTGCTGTGGTTCCTGACTTCCGAGGGGTTGTTCCGGCTCGATCGCGAAGGCCAGCCGGACGCGCATCTGCGCAGGTACGGGCCGGCCGACGGACTGGGCGATGTCCGCGTGCGCTCGATCCTGCCGCTGCGCGACGGGCGCGTGCTGGTCGGCACCGAGTCGGGATTGTACGAACGTCGCGGCGAACGCTTCGTGGCGATCGGCGCCGACACCGGATTGCCGCACGACATCGACATCAACACGATCCACCAGCTGCCTTCGGGCGCGATCGCGATCGGAACTTTCTCCGAGCAGTTGTACGTGTTCGACGGGCGCAAGTGGGATCGCTACGGCGCCGACCAGGGCATTCCGCCCAACGCGATCTTCTTCATCACCGAAGACGATCGCGGCTATCTGTGGATGGCCGGCATCCGCGGCGTCGAACGGGTGCCGCTGGACGATATTGCGCGCTATGGCCGCGGCGAAATTACCCACGTGCGCGGCGAGATGGTGCTCAACGAACGCGGCGACCGCAACGCCGGCCAACAGGGTTTCTGCTGCAACGGCGCGGGCCTGTCGAAGGGCTATATCGACGGCCATGTGCTGTGGCTGCCCTCGCGCGACGGCGTGGTTGTGCTGGACACCCACGGCATCGTCAAGAACCCGCTGGCGCCGCACGTGGTGATCGAGCGCGTCGGCTATCCGGGCGGCTGGCATGCCGCGACGTCGATGCCGGCCGAGCTCGATGCGGACGCGCGCGACCTGGCGTTCGAATTCACCGCGCCGAGTTTCCAGGATCCGCACAGCATCCAGATCCGCTACCGCTTGCTCGGTTACGACCGCGACTGGCATGTGCTCGACGATCCGGGCCGTCGTCGCGCGAATTACACGAACCTGCCGTCCGGCGACTACACGTTCGAGGTGACGGCTGCGAACAATGCCGGCGTGTGGAATCCGGTTCCCGCGCGGCTGGCGTTCCGCATTCGCCCCTGGTTCCACGAAACCGCGTTGTTCCAGTTGCTGATCCTGCTGCTGATCGCGGCGCTGGCCTACGCCGGTTACCGCTGGCAACGCGAGCAACACGTGCGCCAGCGCGTGCTGCTGGAACAGCAGGTGCTCGAACGCACCCGGCAGTTGCACATCTCCAGCGAGCGGCTCGAAAACGCGAGCCAGACCGATCCGCTGACCGGCCTGCGCAACCGCCGTTACCTCGCCAACCAGATTCCCACCGACCTCGCGCACTACGATCGCGAGCAACAGCGCAGCGACCAGTCGGGACAGGTGATCCTGTTCGTGCTGGTGAATATCGACCACTTCAGCCGGGTCAACGAACGCCACGGCCGCAAGACCGGCGACCGCGTGCTGCAGCAGTTCGCGCAGATGCTGTCCGCGCAGGTACGCAGCGGCGATTACGTCGCGCGCTGGGACAGCGACGAATTCCTGTTGGTCACCCGACCGATGCCCGACCATTTCGTCGATCGGATCGGCGAGCGCCTGCACAACGCGATGGCGCAGCACGCGTTCGATACCGGCGATGGCACGGCGCTGCAACTGACCTGTTCGATCGGCATGGCCGAATATCCGCTGTTCCGCGCCGCCGAACGCCGGCCGGGCTGGGAGCAGGTGGTCGAGCTGGCCGGTACCGCGCTGCATTGGGTCAAGCAGCGCGGACGGAATGGCTGGGCGGTGTTCCGCCCCGGCAAGCAGAACGACCTGACCAGTCTGCTGCGCGATCTGCACCACGATCCGCAAGCGCTGATCGACAGCGGGCGTGCCGCTTGCCAGAGCTCGGTCGCGGGTGACGCCACAGAGCGGCACGGGTAAGCTGACTCCGTGCACAGGGCGCATCGCAGGTGGTTCGTGTTACTCGTGCTGGTGGGCTTGTACCTCATCGGCGATGTATACGCCGTGCATTTCGCCAAGGGCCCCGGCCAATTCGCACTGTTCTGGCCATCGTCCGGGTTGGCACTGGCGGTGGTGGTGCGTTACGGATACCGCTGGGTCCTGTTCGTGCCGATCGCGATGTTGCTCGATTACCTTCTGCGCGTGCATTCGCCGCCGCTATTCCTGCCATTCTCGATAGTCGGCAACATGCTAGGCGCGCTCGCCGGCGGATGGCTTGCGCGGCGACGCCCGCTGCCGGAGTTCGCCGACAGCCGTACCGGTTTTCGCATTCTGGGCGGCGCGCTGCTGATGTCCGCGCTCGGCGGTGTGGTGGGTGCCGCCGGAATGCACTACGGATTCCAGCTCCCCTTGGCCAGCCTCCCCGATGCTTTCGTGCGCTGGGCGATGGGCGACCTGCTCGGGGTGGTCGCGATCACTCCCGCGCTGATGCTGTTCTTCTTCCGCGATCGGCAGCAGGCCAAGGGTTCGGTGCCTCTGGGTTACGGAACCGAAAGCGAGTCGTTGCTGTGGAACATCGCGCTCGTACTCAGCTACCTGCTGATGGCCTGGGGCGCTGCCGAAGGCGGACGCAACGCGCTCGGGCTGTCGTGCCTGCCACTGACAGTGATGATGTGGAGCGCGCTGCGTTTTCCACCGTTGCGCACCGCGTTCGCGGTGACGCTGACAGTGACCCTGGTCGGCACGCTCAGCGGAATGGGCCTGGCCGGTTTCGTGCAACCCGAACGTACGCTCGATGCCGTGATCCTGCTGTCCTACCTGTGCCTGCTCGGAATCCTGCCGATCACCTTGGCGCTGGTCGTGAACGAACGCCGTGCCGCCACGCGCGACCTGCTGCATCGCGTGAGTACCGATCCGATGACCGGCCTGCCGAACCGCGCCGCGCTCGAGACAGCCATGCACCGCGCGCTCGATCACACCGCGACCTCGCCGCAGGCGTTGGCATACCTTGATCTGGACAATCTCAAGCTGGTCAACGACACCGCCAGCCACACCGCAGGCGATGCGCTGATCACCGGCATCGCGGGACTGCTCGAGGCGAGCCTGCAGGAAGGCGACACCCTCGCCCACCTCGGCGCAGACGAGTTCGCGATGCTGTTCCACAACTGCACCACCACCGTCGCGCGCGACCGCGCGCAGGCGCTGGTACGCGCGATCGAAAGCTATGCCTGCGACTGGAACGGCCGCATGCTGGGCACGACCGTCAGCATCGGCCTGGTACCGTTCCAGCCCGGCGAAACCGACTACTCGCAACTGCTCTCCCAGGCGGACGCAGCGTGCTTCACCGCCAAGGAACTCGGCGGCAATCGCGTCTGCGTCGCCGGCGTCAGTCGCGGCGACGTGCTCGACCGCACCGTAGCGATGCGCTGGGCGATGCGCATCCGCGAATCGCTCGAACAGCGTGCCTTCAGCCTGTATGCGCAAACCATGTCCCCGCTGCGCGACGACGCGGCGCCGGGCCGCCATTTCGAACTGCTGCTACGCATGCACGACGGCGACAACGGCGGCCTGCTGTTGCCGGGCCATTTCATGCCGGCCGCCGAGCGCTTCCATCTGGGCGTGCCGATCGACCGCGCCGTGGTCACGATGGCGCTGGACTGGCTGGAGTCGCATCCGACCGAAGCGGCGAGCGTGGCGACCTGCGCGATCAACCTGTGCGCCGACGCGTTGGTGGACGAGGGCTTCATCGGATTCGTCGCCGAGCGCCTGCGGCGCAGCAGCTTTCCCGCCGACCGGCTGTGTTTCGAGATCACCGAAACCAGCGCGGTGCGCGACATGGGCCGAGCGCAACGCTTCATCAACCAGATGCGCGGACTCGGTTGCCGTTTCGCCCTCGACGATTTCGGCACCGGCTTCTGTTCGTTCAACTACCTGCGTTCGCTCGATGTGGATTATTTCAAGATCGACGGCAGCTTCGTGCGCGAAATGGACTCATCTCCGCTGGCCGC
>JANXZP010000057.1 GCA_025355485.1 Pseudomonadota bacterium | reverse complement strand
ATCGAAAGCTGGTTCGTGCCGGTAAGTTCTGCCCGGCTCTTTCATAAAGGCTTCCGCGACTGCGCGCAACCCGACACGAATGGGGTCGGCGGATGCCCGCACGCGTTCGATGCACCCACCGGCAAAGGCAATTTTGTCAATGATCGCTATCTGCTCGACGCCGACACGATGCCAGGCGTCTCGGCGGCCTTCTTTGTCGGCGATGAATCGCCAGCGTGTGGCGTCGACTGCTATCGGCAAACCGACGAACCGAGCGGCGCGGTCAGCCACCCGGCTGCGACATCGGATCGGTTCGTGTCCACGACCTCGTCGAGGGATGCGGACGCAGACTGCACGGCGGCGGTCAATAAGTGCATCGATGCGTGCGAGTCAAGCAACGCAGCCATATCCAGAAAGTGCATTGAATTGCGCGGTTCGCCCAGTGGCGGTGTGTGCACCGCCAATGTCGACAGGTGCAGCTGCACCCAGACTACGCCCGAGTGCAAGAGGTGACCAAGTGCGTCGCAGCCCGCAGCGAATAGACATTCACTGCGACCTGCGCGCAGGTTACGGCAACGCAGGGTAACGCCGTCGGCGGATTCCCTCAGCGAAACGCGTTCGCGTATCCGGTCGCGACGATCGCCTTCTGCAATTCCGCGGCGAGTTTCATGTTGGCGGCGATGAGTTGGGTGTTGCCCTTACCGGACAGGTCGATCAAGCCATCGCTGCTGCCGGCGAAATCGGTGACTGTACCGCCAGCTTCGCGCACCAACAGGATGCCGGCGGCGATGTCCCAGGGTTTCAGGCCGGCTTCGAAGTAGCCGTCGACGCGACCGCAGGCGACATAAGCGAGGTCGAGAGCGGCCGAACCGCTGCGGCGCACATCCTCGGCCTGTTCGAGCAGCACGCGGATGCAATCGAGTTGCGCCGGCGCGCGCGGGCGTTCACGCGGCGGAAAACCGGTGGCGAGCATCGCGCCTTCGAGTACCGGACGTTGCGAACAGCGGATGCGTTTGTCGTTGAGCACCGCGCCGGCGCCGCGGCTCGCGGTGAACAGTTCGTTGCGCAGCGGATCGAACACCACGCCGTGGGTCGGGATGCCGTCCTCGACCAGCGCGATCGACACGCAGAAATGCGGATGCCCGCGCAGGTAATTGCTGGTGCCGTCGATCGGATCGATCACCCAGACGCTGCGCGATTTGCCCTTCGCGCCGCCTTCCTCGCCGAGTACGGCGTAATCCGGATGCGCGCGCTTGAGTTCCTTGACGATCTCCTTCTCGGCCTGCGAATCGACTTCGCTGGCGAAATCCTGGCGGCTTTTCTCGGTCACGGTCAGGCTGTCGAGGCGCTGGATATAGCGCAGCATCACGCTACCGGCCTGGCGTGCGGCCTTGACCATGACATTGACGGCAGGTTTCTGCATGCGTTTTGCGTCCGGATTTGCTATGAAAGAGCGGGGCCGGCTCAGGGGCCGGCGGACAAGGTTATCAGCTTGGCTTCCATCACTGCCAGAATTCATGGCCCGTGGCTTGTGCAGCGCGGTTCTACAGCGCGTTTCGCGGCGCAGGGAAGCCTTTGGACAACGAGCCCATGAACAAGCATGCGTCGGAAAGGGATGGCTCAGCGCATTTGCCGCCGGCGGATGTGCGCATCGTCCTTGTCGGCACCCAGCATCCGGGCAATATCGGTGCTGCCGCGCGTGCGATGAAGACGATGGGCCTGCGTAAGCTCGTGCTGGTCGCGCCGCACGTAACCCACAAGGATGTCGGAAGCGCAAACAGACGCGCGGAACCCCTGCAACAGCAACACGCCGAGTCGCTGGCGATGGCGGTCGGCGCCGACGATGTGCTTGGCAGCGCGCAGATCTGCGACACGCTGGAGGAAGCGCTCGCCGACTGCCGTTTCGTCGCGGGATGCACCGCGCGCCAGCGCCAGGTCGCATTGCCCGAGTTTGCGCCGCGCGATGCCGCGAACAGATTGCTCGACGCCGCACGCGATGGCGCGGTGGCACTGGTGTTCGGTCCGGAACGATCGGGACTGAGCAACGACGACCTGCAGCGCTGCCATGTCACCGTGCATATTCCCGCCGATCCGGAATTCAGCTCGCTCAACCTCGCCGCCGCGGTGCAGGTGTTGAGTTACGAATTGCGCCTCGCGATGCTTGCGTGCGCCGACGTTGCCATCGGCGAATCCAGGCGCGGCGATCCGCCAGCCGACCAGAAGCAGATGGAAGCGTTCTTCACCCACTTCGAGCAGATGCTGCACGCGATCGACTTCCACAAGGGCCGCTCGCCGGAAACCGTGCAGCGACGATTGCGCGCAATGTTCCTGCGCGCGCAACCCGACGAGCGCGAATTGCGCATCCTGCGCGGCATCTTCGCCGATGCCGAACGCATGGCGCGGCTGGCCGGAATGGATGCGACATGACGGATGAGGCATAGGGCGGCAGGGCGCGGCGCTTCGCGGTAGCATGCAACACAGGGGCAGGGCAGATCGGGGGCAGGGGATGCGCAGTTTGCAGGCACGATTCCTGGCGATTGCTGCGATTGCGATCATCATCGCGATCGCCGGTCTGGTCGCGATCCGCGACGAGCAACAGGCCCACGATGGCGCGGTGTCGGCGGCGGTGCAGGCTATCGTGCAGCAGCACGGCGCGACGCAGCAGCAGCCGGCGATCGATGCGATCGCGCAGGCGGATCAACGTTATCAGCGCGCCCTGCTGCTGACGTTCGTCGCGTTCGGGTTGCTCGAGTCCGTGAATGCGCTGCTGGCGTGGTACGTGCTGGTGCAGCCGATGCGCAGGCTTGCCGAAACCGTGCGCCGGATCGAAACCGGCGATTCGGCGATGGCCTTGATGCATTCATCGCGCAGAGACGAAATCGGCGAACTCGCGCGCGCGTTCGGCTCGATCCACAACACGCTGGTCGCGATGCGCAAGCGCGCCGATCACGAAGCCGCGCCGCGCGCGTCGCAGTCCGCTGCCGCATCGAAACCCGCGCAAGCGGCTGCCGTTGCACAACCGGCCGCGGTGCCGCGATCGCCGAAAGCCGGCGGAACGATGGTGATGTCGGACGTGCGCGATCCCGCGGTCGAGCAGGCACGCTTGGCCGAAATGAATCGCGCGAAATGGGACGGTGGCGCTGCCGCGTCGTCGGCTCCGTCCAGGCCCGCGCTGTTGTCGCCACGCGAACAGCGGCTGGAGGACGACCTGCGCGAAGCCTGGCAACGTGGCGAGATCGGCATCGTCTACCAGCCCATCCACGCGCTCGTCGATGGTGGCATGCGCGGCGCCGAAGCGTTCCTGCGCTGGCAGCATCCGGTCGAAGGCGCGGTTTCGCCGTCGGTGTTCATCCCGATCGCCGAACGCAGCGACTTGATCGACACGCTCGGTCGCGCAGTGCTGGTACAGGCCTGTTCGGACGCCAGCCTCTGGCCCTGCGGCAACGCGCCAGAACAGACGCCGTTCCTTTCGGTCAACATCTCGGCAAAGCAATTGCGCGGCACCCAGTTGTTCGAGGCGATCATCGAAGCCTTGCAAAAATCCGGGCTCGCAGCCGCGCGCCTGCATCTGGAATTGCCGGTTGCCGCGCTGCGCAGCGATGATCCGCAGATCGCCGCGATGATCGAACAATTGCGCGGCCTGGGCGTGCAGATCTGGCTCGACGTGGTCGGCGCCGACGCGGCCGACCAGTCGCGCTGGATGAAGATGTCGGTGACCGGGGTGAAGGTGGGCCGCAGCCGCATCGCCGGTAAATCCGACGATGCAGCCGATGCGGCGGCGACCGGAGCGATCGTCGCGACCGCGCACGCGCTGCGCGTGGTCGCGGTGGTCGTCGGTGTCGAAGAGCTCGCGCAGCTCGATCTGCTGCGCGCGCAAGGCGCCGACCTCGCCCAAGGTTACGTTCTGTGCAAGCCGGTGGATACCGCCGAGATCACGCGTCGATTGCTGGCGTGACCGTGAATCAGGCCCGTCGTGAGGCGGGGCATGCCGATCAACGACCCGCGGCCTTATCGACCGGGCCAAAAACATCGGACAGGCTGCCGATATCGCCCGGCGACGTGGTGTTGGAGAGATAGTCCTGGAACTGCTGCGAGAATGCGTTGCGCCGGTTGGGCCACCAGGCGTCCTGCACGCCGCTGCTGTGGTAAAGCTTTCGCAAATTCTTCTCCCACCCTAGCCACTGTTCGCGTTCCAGAATCTTCGCTCTTTGCTGATACCAGCCGTTTTCCGACAACTTGAAGTAGGAGAACAGGAAATAGTGCGCGACGATCCGCTCGTCCCGGGTGGCCTGCCACCAATCCGTTGTCGCGCTGCAAACCGCAGACCCGACCACAGGTGATCCGATAGCAGGCACATTGATCGTGGCGATCGCGGCAGCGAGCGAATCCACGGCTACGGCACGCTGGGCGTTCGTGTTCTGTCGCAGCGAGACGACCATCAGCCCAAGCGTGGCGGCGACGGAAAGCGCGCTCACGATCTCGGCAATTGCAACGAACGCTTGCATGCTCATCCAGCGGATCCTCCCGGCATCGAATTGCAAATTCCTGCTTGCAGATCAACCGCTCCCGTCTTCCGCACCAGCGCCAATCCTTGCGACCAGGAGCTTGTCGACGCGCGCGCCGTCGAGATCTACGACTTCGAAACGGTAATTCTTCCAGGTGAAATCCTCGCCGACGTGCGGGATGCGGCCAAAATGGGCGATCACCATGCCGGCCAGGGTGTTGTAGTCACGATCGTCCTCGTCGGGTAGCTCGCTGAGCGACAGCAGCTCGCGCAGATCGTCGGTCGCGAGTCCTCCATCGACCAGCCACGACCCATCGTCGCGCTCCACCACTGGCATGTCGCCGGTAGCGGTCGTGTCGCTGGATTGCAGGCGGCCGATGATCGCGTCCATCAGGTCTTCGAGCGTCACCAGTCCCTGGATCTCGCCATATTCGTCCACCACCAGGGCCAGCGATTGCTGTTCGTCGCGGAAGATTTCCAGCAACGCCAGTGAGCGCGTCGAGTCGGCGACGAACACCGGCGTGCGCAGATCGCGGAACAGGTCGGGAGCGGTTTCGCCGAGGTGTCCGGCCAGCGTTTTCATTTCCAGCACACCAAGCACTTCACGATCGCCGCCGCGATACACCGGGTACTGCGAATACGAAGTATCCGCGATCACCGCGAGGTTGTCCTCGAAACTGGCGTTCGCGTCCAGCCACTCGATCTGCGTGCGCGGCGTCATCAGGCTGCTGGCGCTGCGATCGCCGAGCCGCAGCACGCGGTTCATCATGTTGCGCTCGTCCTCGGCGATCGTGCCTTGCTCGTGGCCCTCGGCGACCAGCGAACGGATTTCCTCGGCGCTGACGCGGTCGCCATCGGTCTTGCGCAAGCCGAAGATGCGCAGCAGCGTGCGCGTGCACAACGACAGCACCAGCACGCCGGGCTTGGCGATGGTCGCCAGGACGTGCATCGGATACGCGACATTCGTCGCGAGGCGTTCGGGGAACAGGGTGGCGATGCGTTTTGGAACGAGTTCGCCGATCACGCCGTACAGGAACACCATCACCAGGAATCCGATCACGAAGCCGATGTTGTGCGCGTAGAGCGCGAGCAACGGAATGCGCGCGATCGGTTCCTCGAGTTCGACTGCGACCGACTCGCCGCCGAAATAACCGGTCAGCAGGCCGAGCAAGGTGATCCATAGTTGCACCGCGGACAGGAAACCTTCGGGATGTTCGGCCAGGTGCAGCGCCTTGGCCGCGCCCCGGCTGTGCTGCGCCATCTGCCGCAGGCGGCTTTTTCGCGAAGTCATCACCGCCATTTCCGACATCGCGAAGAAGCCGTTGAACAGCACGAGGACGAACACGATCAGCAGGCGGGTCATGGTGCGCTCGCGGCAGGGATGTAGTGGGCATTCAAGCCCAGGTGCACCAGCACGCTGGCGACGAAACCGAGCGCGATCGCCCAGCTCCAGCGCAGGTGGCTGGTGAAGGTGTATTGCCCGCGCGCGGCGCCCATCAAGGCCACGCCCGCCGCCGAGCCGATCGACAGCAGGCTGCCGCCGACCCCGCAGGTCAGGGCGATCAGCAACCACTGCGCATGGTTCATCGCCGGATGCATCTGCAGGACCGCGTACATGATCGGGATATTGTCGATGATCGCCGACGCCATGCCGAGGATCGTGTTCGCTGCGGTCGGACCGTAATGTCCGTACAACTGCGACGACGCAAGTTCGAGGTAACCGAGCGTGGCCAGTCCGCCGACCGACAGCAGCACACCGTAGAAGAACAGCAAGGTGTCCCACTCGGCGCGCGCGATGATGTTGAAGATATCGTAGCCGGCGCGATCGTGGTAGATATCCGGATCCTCATAACTCGGTTCGCGACGACTGATGATGTAGCCCAGCAGTTGCAACAGCGCGAGCCCGGCGAGCATGCCGAACACCGGCGGCAGGTGCAGCGCCTGGTTGAAGGCCACGGTGACGGTGATGGTCAGGGCGAACAACGCACAGGTCGCGACGCCGCCGAATTTCAACTTCGCTGCCTGCTCGGTGCCCGCTGGTTTTCCCGAAGGCAACGCGAATGCCATCAGCGCGGCCGGTACCAGCCAGTTGACCAGCGCGGGAAGGAACAGGCGGAAGAAGTCGAAGAATTCGGCGCGATGCGCCTGCCAGACCATCAGCGTGGTGATGTCGCCGAACGCGCTCCACGCGCCGCCTGCGTTCGCCGCGACGACGATGTTCACGCAAGCCATCGCGATGAAGCGTGCGTTGCCGGCGCCGACCGCAAGTAATACCGCCGAGATCACCAGCGCGGTGGTCATGTTGTTGAGCACGGCCGATAGTGCGAACGCCAGCAGGCCGGTGATCCAGAACAGCGCGCGATAACCCAGCGCGCGCCGCACGAACACCGCGCGCAACACGTCGAACACGCCGCGTTCGGCCATCGCCTCCACGTAGGTCATCGAGACGATGAGGAAGAAGAACAATTCCGCGTAATCGAGGAACATGCGCTCGAACGCATCCGACACCAGCGTCGTCTGCGCGAGGTCGCCATGCACCGACCAGGCGATCGATCCCCAGATCAGCGTCGCCGCCAGCATCACCGGCTTGGACTTGCGCAGGCCGATGCGTTCTTCCAGCGCGACTAGGAGGTAGGACACCACGAACAGCGCGATCACCATCCAGCCGAGCGGCGTGCCCGTGGCCGCGAGGTGAGCGGTCGCTGCGATGGGCGCGGATGCCTGGTCCTGCGCGAACGCTATCATCGGCAGGCAGCAGGCCGCGGTGGCGAGCAGTCGCGCGGTACCGCGCAGGACAGGTGGGGGAGGTCGGTCGGACATGGAATGCATGCCAGCGCTGGCGCAGCGGCTCAGGATACGCAGGCCACCCGGCCGCAATGCGTCGGCGGCAGGCCGCCTTCGGCGGAGCGGCGGAGCGCGGTCGTGGAATCCCCGATTGCGTGCGGCGAAGGCATCTGCATCGCGGGCATTGTAACATTGCCGCCACCCTCGACCCCGGCCGCCGCCGCACGCCTCCTGGAGCCAGCATGTTTTCCTTGCAGACCATCTTCGGCAGTGGCAAGCAGTTCTACGGCCTGCTCGAAGCGGCCGCATCCGCCGCGCTCGACAGCGCGCGTGCGCTGCAGGTATTGGCGCGCGCGCCGAGTGGCAGCTCGCCGCCGCTGGACGAGTTCAAGCGCACGCGGCAGCGCGAGCGCGAAATCCTCAGGGACATCAACGCCGCGCTGGTGAATACATTCGTCACTCCGATCGAGCGCGAGGACATCGAGGCGCTGGCCGGCGCGCTGTACCGCATTCCCAAGGCGATCGAGAAATTCGCCGACCGTTATGCACTGGCGGCGGGCAACCTGCGCGGGATCGATTTCGCGCCGCGCGCGGCGATGCTCGAACAGGCCGCGACCGTGGTGCTGGAAATGGTCAGGCAGTTGCGCGGGCTGAAACTCGAACCGATGAAGGAACTCAACGATCGCCTAGGCGCGATCGAGAACGAAGCCGACCGGCTGATGCTCGAGTTGTACCGCGACCTCTACGCCGGCAACTACGACGGCATGCAGGTATTGCTGGTCAAGGATTTCTTCGAGCTGCTGGAAAAGGCGATCGACCGTTGCCGCGAAGCCGGATCGGTCGTATATCGCATCGTCCTGAAGAACGCCTGAGGCCGCGCGCGTGCTGAACTTCGTGCTGGCGGTGGTGATCGTCGCGCTCGTCTTCGAGTACATCAACGGTTTCCACGATACCGCCAACTCCATCGCGACCGTGGTCGCGACCAAGGTGCTGTCGCCGCTGCAGGCGGTCGGGCTCGCTGCCGCGACCAACCTGATCGGCGCGTTGTGGGGCACCGCGGTGGCCAAGACCATCGCGAGCGGATTGATCGACGCGCACGTCGTGGATGTCACTTCGCAACTGATCCTGTGCGCGCTGGCTGGCGCTACGGTGTGGAACCTGATCACCTGGGCGCTCGGTCTGCCGTCGTCGTCTAGCCATGCGCTGATCGGTGGCCTGTGCGGTGCGGCGCTCGCGTCGGCGCACGGAAGCTGGGCCTCGATCATCTGGTCGCAGCCGGCGCATCCGTGGTTCAAGGGCGCGGGCGTGTTCTGGAAAGTGATCGTGCCGATGGTGACCTCGCCGGTGCTCGGATTCATCGGCGCGTTCGTGTTGCTCGGCGTGCTGTACGCGATCATCGTCGGCATTTCGCGCCTTGGCGGATCGCTATCGCGGCTCGCGCGACCGCGCTGGGTCAACGCGTTCTTCAGCAAGGCGCAACTCGGCAGCGCGGCCTACATGGGTTTCGCGCACGGCTCCAACGACGCGCAGAAGACCATGGGCATCATCGCGCTCGCCCTGGTGTCCGCATCTAAGGCCGGACAACTCGATGCGTTGCCGCACTGGCTGCATTTCCTGCAGCCATCCGATGCTTCGCTCGCGCATGGCGACATCGACCTGTGGATCAAGCTCAGCTGCGCGATCGTGATGGCCTCCGGCACGGCAGCCGGCGGCTGGCGCATCATCAAGACACTCGGCCACAAGATGGTCAAGCTGCATCCGATCGACGGTTTCGTTGCGGAAACCTCGGCCGCAACCGTGATCACGCTCGCCTCGTCGCTCGGCATTCCGGTATCGACGACGCACAACATCTCGGGCGCGATCATGGGCGCCGGCTGCGCGAAGAATCCCAACGCGGTGAAGTGGGGCGTGGTCGAACGAATCATCTGGGCGTGGATCCTCACCATTCCCGCCGCGGGCGGCATCGCGTGGATTCTGGTCGAAGGGCTGCGGATGGGTGGGTGGTACTCCTGATTCTTCTTGCGGCATCGTGCCATCGACAGGCATGACTTTCGTCCGGTTCAAGTATCGAGCCGCCGGGTGAGAATCAACGGCTCGAACACGCGAGACAACGTACGCTTACCCAGGGAATTCCGATGACCAGATTCGTGCCGCGTAGCTACCGACTTGTCGCCTTCACCGTCGTCGCGCTGCTTTCATCGACGACCGGTTTCGCTGCGGACGTGAATCCGCCTGCGGCGCAGGATTTCCTGCAGGCGAACCTCAACACCGCGGTCGATCCAGGCCAGGACTTTTTCGAATACGCCAACGGCGGCTGGCTCGCGCGCAATCCGATCCCGGCCTCGGAATCGTCGTGGGGCATCGGCAACGCGGTGGACGAGCAGTTGTACGTGAGCCTGCGCCGGATCAACGAGAAGGCGGCCGCCGGCAAGAATGCGATCGGTACCGACCAGCAGAAGATCGGCGATTTCTGGACGACCGCGATGGACACTGCCAGGGCCGACAAGCTGGGCGTGCATCCGCTAGCCGCCGAGCTTGCACGCATCGGATCCGTGCGCAACGCGCGCGGCGCGCTGGATGTCGCCTTTGCGCTGCAGCCGATCGGAGTCGGTGGGTTCTTCGACGGCGGCGTCAGCCAGGACGAAAAGAACAGCGCCGCGATGGCCGTCCACCTCTCGCAGGGCGGGCTCGGCTTGCCTGAACGCGACTTCTACTTCAATCCAGAGAAAGGCGTTGCGAAGATCCGCGAGGAGTACGTCGCCCATATCGCGCGGACGCTGGCTTTGCTCGGTCGCAATCCCGTGGGCGCGAAGGCCGATGCAGCGCGTGTGATGGATTTCGAGACCGCGCTCGCAAAGTCTTCACGCAAGCTCGCGGACCTGCGCGATCCGCAGAAGAACTACAACAGGATGACGCCTGCGGAATTGACCTCGAAATACACGCCGTCGATTGCGTGGAGCGAGCGCCTCGCGGCGTGGAACCTGCATCCGGATTTCGTCGTGGTCGGGCAGCCGGAGTATTTCTCGGCGGTCGATGGGTTGCTGCAACATACGCCGGCGCCGGTGCTGCGCGACTACCTGCGCATGCGTCTGGTCGACGATTATTCCGCAACCTTGGGCGAGGCATTCGACGCCGAGCATTTCCGATTCTACGGCCAGGTACTGTCCGGCCAGAAAGAACAGAGGCAGCGCTGGAAGCGCGTGCTGGATGCGGAAGACAGCGCCATGGGCATGGTGCTGGGCAAGATTTTCGTCGCGGATTATTTCCCCGCTGCGGCGAAGAAGCGCTACGTCGATCTGGTCGAGGCGATCCGCACGGCTTACCACGACCGCATCGAGCGGCTCGACTGGATGAGCCCCGAAACCAAGGCCAAGGCGCAGGCCAAGCTCGCCGCGATCACGCCCAAGGTCGGTTATCCGGACAAGTGGAAGGATTACTCGGCGCTCGTGGTCGGCCGCAAATCCTATTGCGAGAACATGAAGAACGCCGCGCGCTGGCGCTTCAACGATGCGATCGGCAAGTTCGGCAAGCCGGTCGACCGCAGCGAATGGGGCATGACGCCGCAGACCTACAACGCCTACTACAACCCGTCCAACAACGAGATCGTGCTGCCAGCCGCCGCCTTCACGATTCCGGGCATGCTCGATGCCGGAGTCGATGATGCGGTTGTGTATGGCTACGCGGGCGCATCGACAATCGGCCACGAGATCACCCACGGCTTCGACGACGAGGGCCGCCAGTACGACGCCGCCGGCAACCTCGCCGACTGGTGGACCGCGGACGATGCGCAGAAATTCAAGGCGCACGCCGAGCTGATGGTGAAGGAATTCGACGCCTACGAACCGCTGCCGGGCCTGCACATCAACGGCAAGGCCAGCCTCGGCGAGAACATCGCCGATTACGGCGGCTTGCTGCTCGGACTGGATGCATTCAAGAAGACCGAGCAATACAAAAAGGGCGAGAAGATCGGCGGGCTGACGCCGCTGCAGCGCTACTTCCTGGGCTATGCGCTGGGCTGGTTGTCGCAGCAGCGCGAGGAACGGTTGCGTTCGCGCCTGCTGGCGGACGTGCACGCGCCCGCGAAGTGGCGCGTACTCGGGCCGCTGTCCAACATCCCGGAGTTCTACGAAGCGTTCGGGATCAAGCCCGGCCAGCCGATGTGGCGACCGGAAGCCGACCGCGTGCACATCTGGTGAACACCGCGGGCGTGTTCCCGGCCTGACGAAGCAGGCGCTACAACAAATCCCCGCCCGCCGACAGCAGGTGTTCGATGCGGTCGCCGAGGCCGCCGATCTCCAGCACGAGGCGATCGACCTCGGCGGCTTCGAGGCACGCGTACGGGCGGTTCTCGCACAGTTGCAGGTAGGGCACGCCGTCGAGCGGGCTGATCGCGAAATAGCCGATCGGGCTCTCCCAATTGAACGCGAGCGCGCGCTTGAGGTTCACGCCGGTGGTCGGTGCGAGTACGGTGGAAACTCGCAGGAACTTGCGGCCGTCCTCGTGTTCGAGTTCGGCGAGGTAGATGCTCTGATGGCGACGGCCCTGATCCAGCGACAGATGCACGCAGACCAGATAGGGGTCGTTGGTGGTCAGCTTGTAGCCCGAGAGCAGGTGGCCGCGGATCTGTTCGAAGTTGAGCATGAGAATCCCCGATGCGATGCGGCTATGCTAACCCCGCGCATCCGGTGACACCAATGCCACGCCGAGCCGATTCCAAACACGTTTCAGCCAAACCGATCTCCGCCAAGGCCGCGATCAAGCGCATCCTCGCGGGGATCCGCGCGGTTCCGGCCGGAAGCGTGGCCGGTTACGGCGTGATCGCGCAACGCGCCGGATTGCCAGGGCGCGCGCGGCTGGTCGCGAAGATCCTGTCGAACAACGACGACCCCACGCTGCCCTGGCACCGCGTGCTGCGCAGCGATGGCCGCATCGCGTTTCCGCCCGATTCGGAAGGCCACGTCGAACAAACCCAGCGCCTGCGCGCCGAAGGCGTGACGGTCGAAGCCGGTCGCGTGCTTGGCATGCTGCGTGGCGGAGACGATCTTGATGCGCTGCTGTGGGCGCCGCCACGCCGCTGAACCGTGCGTGGACGTGGTTCGAGACGCGCTCTCGATCGACGATGAAGCCGTCGCCGCGATCCGTCCGGCCCATGCTTACGCATGAGCGTTCAGCAGCGCACGAGCCGGAGGCTCGCTTATGCGCTGCTTCACCCTCACCATGAACAGGTTGATTTCAACAGGCAAATCGAAGGGGCTATCCCGTTATCATGGCGGCCCCATCGTGGAGTCCGCATGTTCAACCATTTGCCGAAAGCCACCCAGGCGCTGCTGTGGATCAATGGCGGCCTGCTGTTGCTGAAATACATGATCGGCGAAGCGGGTTTCCTGCCGTTCGCGTTGTGGCCGCTGGGCGGCAGTGGACCGGACGATCCGACTGGCGGCCTGAGCTTCATGCCGTGGCAGCTCGTGACCTACGGGTTCATTCACGCCGACATCAACCACATCTTCTTCAACATGCTCGCGTTGCTGATGTTCGGCGCGCCGCTGGAATACACTTGGGGTACTAAGCGTTTCCTGCAGTACTACTTCGTCTGCGTGGTAGGCGCGGGCCTGACCTACCTTGCGTGGGCCGCGGTGATGCATATCCAGAGCCCAGTGATCGGCGCGTCCGGTGGCGTGTTCGGCCTGTTGCTCGCCTACGGCATGCTGTTCCCGAAGCAGCAGGTGATGCTGCTGTTTCCGCCGATCCCGATGACCGCGCGCACGCTGGTGATCGGCTACGGCGTGATCGAACTGCTGACCGGCGTGTGGGGAACGGGCAACACCGCCCACTTCGCGCATCTGGGCGGAATGCTGTTCGGCTGGCTGATGATCCGTTACTGGCGCGGGCAGCCGCCGTTCAACAAGCGCCCGCGCAGCGGCATCCGTCGATGAAGATCAACGCCAGATCGAAACCGGCGCCTTGAGCAGCATCGGCTGCGCGGCCTTGCACGCATAGGCCTTGCCGAATTCCGGCAGGTTCGCCAGCGGTCCATTGACGCGGTATTTCGCCGGCGCCTGGATCGAGGTGCTGACTTCGGCGGTCAAGGTATCGGGTGCTGCGCTGCGTCGCCACACGTTTGCGTACGCCTCGAAAAAGCGACGTTCTGGCATGAGCGATCCGACATTCGCGAGCGGCTGCGTGGCCAGCATGGACTTGAACGCTTCGAGCGCGAGTTCGACGCCGGCCAGGTCGGCGAGATTTTCATCGCGGGTCTGGCGGCCATTGACCTTCACCGCGCCGAGCGCCGCATAGTCATCGTACTGCGCGATGATCGGCGCGGTGCGCTGTTCGTACGCCGCGGATGCCAGCGGCGTCCACCAGTCGCGCAACTGGCCGTCGGTGTCGATGGTGCGGCCCTTTCCGTCGAATGCGTAGTGCAGTTGATGGCCGATCAGTGATCCCAGCGCGCCGTATTGTTGCGCGCTGTCGGCCGATGCATCGAACACCGGCGGTTGCAGGAATGCGGCGGTGATGACCACACGGTTTTGCACGAGATCGTAGGACACGTCGGGAATCTGCGCGAGTGCCGGCCAGCGGCGTTCGCTGGTGCGCTTGCCGATCGCCGCCATGTCGCGCTGGTGGCTCCACGCCGCAGCGGCCAGCATGTCGGTCGCGAAGCCGCCGCCGAGCGCCAACCCCGCTACCGGAGCCTTGCGCGACGACTCGCCGATCTCAATGCGCAGCTTGTCGAGCTTGGCCAGTGCGGCCGCGCGTGTCGGCACATCCATCCATGCATTGTGTTCGAGCGCGCTCTTCATCGCGGTGCGAACGCCATCGGCGACACGCGTCGCCGAGTCCTTCGCCGACTGTGGGAGATAGCGTCCGGCATACGCGTGGCCCATCGTTTCGCCGAGCGCGCGATCCACCGCGGTTAGCACCAGCGACGCTCGAGGTTGCGGTTGCTGGTCGCCGTCGAGCACGCGGTCGTACAACTGGAAGTGCGCGTCCTGGAATCCGCGCGACAGGTACGGCGCGAGAGCGCTCGCGGCGTGGAAACGCAAGTACGCCTGCCACTGTTCTACCGGCACGCTGGCGAGCATGCCGTCCGCGGCCTGGAAGAAACCATTGTGCGCGAGCGAGACATGATCGTCGTCGGCGTGCTGCGCGCGCAGGAACTTGTCGAACGCGAGGTTCGGATACGCCTTTTCCAGATCGCGCAGCGCGACCGGGCGATAGGCGTTGTTCGGATCGCGCAATTGCACCAGCGGCAGCGAAGCCTGCGCGAGTTGCATCTCGATCGATAACACCCAGCCCGATTCGGTGGACACCTTCTCGACGGGCGTGCCCGACAGCCGCAGGATCGCCTCGACATAGCTGCGGTAGCGGCCGAGCAGGGCGCGCGTGTCGGCGTCGGTGCGCGTGTAGTAGTCGGGATCGGGCAGGCCGAGCCCGCCTTGGTTCGCATAGCCGAGCTGGCGATCGAAATCCTTGAGGTCGACGTCGGCGGAGAAATTGAACAGCACCGGCACGCCTGCCGCGTGCAGGTCGGCGATCGCGCCGGGCAGGTCTTTGGACTTCTTCACTTTGGCGATGCGATCGAACAAGGGTTGCAACGGCGTCGCGCCCGCGGCATCGATAGCGGTCTCGTTCATGCCATCGGTCCACAACGCGGCGAGCGCGCGACCGGCATCGTCGCGCGGATCTCTCGCGAGGTCTTCGAGCAACGCGCGTTGTAGCGCGCGCGCATTGGCGAGCATCGCGTCGAATGCTGACACGCTGCCAGCCGCGGGCGCCGGATGCGCCTTCAGCCAGTCGCTGTTGACCTGCCCGTAGTAATCGATGCAAGGCGACGCGGTGACGATGGTCGCGGCCGGTTTTGGTTTCTTCGACTTCGATTTCGCGGCGTAAGTGATCGGGTCGAGTCCGACCAGCAACAACGGAACCAGGATCAAGGCGATGCGTGGCAATGCGTGGCGCGAAGATGGCATCGGCGGACTCCGGACGGGATGCCGGAGTGTAACAAGCCGTCGCATCGTGCAGGATCGCGCGTGACGTCGGCATTCAGCAACGCGCCGAGCGATAGTTTGCGATGGATCTGCGCTGGCGATGCTTGCATTCCGCACGTATTCTTGATCGCCGGCTGCATCCGGCCACGCCGAGCGACCATGACGTAACGAGGAAACCACGATGACGATGCACGCCAGCGGGCCGTTCGATGTGAAGCTCACGCCGCAGGCATTCGAGGACGCCACCGGCGGCGCGGCGATCGGAAGGCTCGCACTCGACAAGCGCTTCCACGGCGAGCTGGATGCGACCAGCAAGGGCCAGATGCTCGCGCACCGTACGCACGTCGATGGCTCGGCGGGTTATGTCGCGATGGAGGTCGTAAGCGGAATCCTGCATGGCCGCAATGGTACGTTCGTCTTGCAGCACAGCGGCACGATGACGCGCGGCGACGCGCAACTCACGCTCACGGTCGTGCCCGATTCCGGCGCCGATCAATTGATCGGACTGGCCGGAACGATGGCGATCATCATCGCCGATGGAAAGCATTCCTACGCGTTCGATTACACGCTGGACGGTGTGGCTTAGGAACGCTTGCGCCTATATCAGTCTGGCCCGACGATCGGATGCGTCATCAACGCGATCGACCAGTGATGCCGCGCACCGCTTTTTTCAGCCGCGCCTTGAGGCGATCCGCGGACTGCTTGCCGGGTGAGGCGTAGTCGGGCACCGAAGCGATTCCGGTCTTGCGATGCGTGGGCGCCCGGATGCGCCGCTTTTCGATCACCAGGACGCTGTCGTAGTAGTGCAACGAATGCGCCGAACGCGTGAAATCATCGATCTTGAGCGCGCGGGATTTCGAATGCCAGGCGTTGATGCTATCGATGAAGCGCTTGCTGTATTCTATGAAGGTATTCCGGCGCCGGTAACCGCCGCCCCATTCCTTCCAGTAGGACGTGTGCAGGTCCTCGCACAGGTACACGCCGTTCTCGGCGATGCGGCCGAACAGTTCCTCGAACGTGGCGACCTGCTGGCGCATGCTGTGGCCGCCGTCGTCGATCAGGATGTCGATGCGCGGCACGCTCGCGGCGAGCGACCCGAGGAATGCGCGATCCTCCTGGTCGCCGATGAAGATCGTGACCCGATCTTCCTCCAGCGCCTTGCAATGCGGATTGATATCCACCCCGTAAATCCGGCATTGCGGCCCGAAGTAGTCCCTCCACATCTGCAGCGATCCGCCCTGCGACACGCCGAATTCGAGGATGTGCACGTCGGTGCCGCGGAAGCGCGAAAAATGCCGGTCGTAGATCTCGAAGTAATGCATCCACTTGTGGATCAGGCGGTCGTTGTTCGCTTCGAAATATTTTTCGAGGTCGTTCATGGAATCGGAAACCTGCGGCTGCCGCGTCGGGCGATTGCAGCGCATCGTTGAACAAGCGAACGGCTGCGTCAAGCGATCCAATGTCCGAGTGGCAAGCAAAGCCGCGCAAAAAAAGACCCCCGCATTGCGGGGGTCTTCGTATCGCATCGGATCAAGCGGCAATTACCAGATCACCACCTGCTTGTCGCCGTCGCGCACCATCGCGTCGCCGGCCTTGCAGGTGAACGCCTGCGCGAACGCCGGCATGTTCGACGGCGCGCCGATCGCGCGGAACCTGGCCGGCGAATGCGGGTCGGTGTTCAGGCGTACGTGGGCTTCTGCGTCCTTGAAGCTGCGGCGCCACACGTTCGCGAAGTTCATGAAGAATCGCTGGTTCTCGGTGTAGCCGTCGACCTTGGTGTCGGGCTTGAACTTCGAATCGGTCGCGAGCGCTTTCTGCAAGGCGTCATAGGCGACGTTGATGCCGCCGAGGTCGGCGATGTTCTCACCGAGGGTCAGCTTGCCCTTGACGTGCAGATCCTTGGCAGCGTCGCCACCTGCGTCCTTGATCGCCACGTAGTTATCGAACTGCGCGACCAGTTTGCCGGTGCGTTCCTCGAAGCCTTTCTTGTCGGCGGCGGTCCACCATTCGCTCTGGTTACCCTGCGCATCGAACTGCGCACCCTGGTCGTCGTAACCGTGGCTCATCTCGTGGCCGATCACCGCGCCGATGCCGCCGTAGTTCAGCGCCGGATCGGCCTTGGCATCGAAGAACGGCGGCTGCAGGATCGCGGCCGGGAACACGATCTCGTTCTGCAGCGGGTTGTAATAGGCATTCACCGTCTGCGGCGTCATGCCCCACTCGGTGCGATCCACCGGCTTGCCGATCTTGCCGAGCTGCCACTTGGTGTTGAACTCGCTCGCGGCGAGTACGTTGCCAAGGTAGTCGTAGCGGTTGATTTTCAGGCCGTGCCAGTCGCGCCACTTGCTCGGATAGCCGATCTTGGGCATGAAGCTGGCCCATTTTTCCAGCGCCTTCTTCTTGGTGTCGTCGCCCATCCACGCGAGCTTCTCGATGCGCGCCTTGAGCGCGTCGCGCAGGTTGTTCACCAAGTGCTCGGCCGAGGCCTTGGCTTCGGGAGTGAAATATTGCTTGACGTACAACTGGCCCAGCGCTTCGCCGTTCTGGCCATTGACCGTCCCCAGCACGCGCTTCCAGCGCGGCTTGTTCTGATCCTGTCCGCGCAGGGTCTTGTTGTAGAAATCGAAGCGCTCGGCGACCAGGTCGTCGTTGAGGAACGGCGCCACGCCGTCGATCGTGTGGAAGCGCAGATACGCCTGCCACTGCTGCACGGGAACGTCGGTCAGCATCTTGTCGAAGTCGGCGAAGAACTTCGTCTCGGCGAGCGAGAAACCTTTCACTTCCTTGACGCCGACGGCGTCGAAGAACTTCTCCCACGCGAAGTGCGGGGTGATCTGGTCGGCTTCGGCGATGGTGCGCATCGTGTACTGGTTCTTGGTGTCGCGCGCTTCGATCGGCGAGAGCGAAGCCTTTGCGAGGCGCGTTTCGAACGCCATCACCCAGTCGGCCTGCTGCTTGGCGTCGGCTTCGCCCACGCCGATCAGCTTCAGCGACTTGACGATGTGGGCGACGTAGGCGTCGCGGATGTCCTTGTACTTGTCTTCGAGGTAGTACGCGCGTTCGGGCAGGTTGGTGCCGCCGCCGCCGGCGTAGCCGATCACCATCGTCGAATTCTTGAAGTCGGGCGCGCCGCCGAAGCCGAACACGTCGACCAGCCCGGCAGCGTAGTTCTTGTCGATGTAGGCGGCGATGTCGGCGGGCGTCTTGAGCGCGTCGATCGGCGCCAGCAGCGGCTTGAGTTTCTTCGCCGCCGGCGTGCCGTTGATCTTCGCCTCGTCCATGCCGCTGGCGTAGAAATCGCCAACCTGCTGCTCGATCGAGCCCGGGCCGTGCGAGGTCTTCATCAGCGAGGCCAGGATCGCCTTCTGCGCGTTTTCCGAGCGCTCGTCGAGCATCTCGAACGTACCCCACGAGGTGCGATCGCTCGGAATCGTGTTCGACTCCAGCCATTTGCGGTTGACGAAACCGTTGAGGTCCTGGCAGGCGTTGATCGAGGTATCGAGGTCGGTCGCCTTGAGGGTGCTGGTGGCGCCCAGGCTCGCGGAATCGGCGGCGAGCGTTGCGACCGGCGCGGTCGCGAGTACTGCGATAATGGCAAGGCTGAGGGTCTTGTACGGGCGCATGTTCATTAATTCTCCTTGGATCGCGGATATCGGATGGAAGGGGTCGGATGCCGGCTGGGTTCGGCAGTCGGACACAAAACAGCCGCGCGCTGGCGCGCGAAAACGCACTGTAGGCCGCCACGCCGCCCGGCGAGCGTGTCGAAGGTCATGCCCGGCGCTGAATGAAGGCCATCGGCGGCGCCCGCAAGCCCGTGCGTGCTAACTTCACGGCCTCATTCAGATCGAAGGAGTCGCGGCATGAAAGTCACCTTCTATGGCGCGGCCGGCGGTGTCGTCACCGGTTCCAGCCACCTGCTCGAAGCGGCCGGCAAGCGCATCCTGCTCGACTGCGGCATGGTGCAAGGCGGCCGCGATTCGGATGCGATCAATGCGAAGGAATTCGCATTCGATCCGGCGGGTATCGACGCACTCGTGCTCAGCCACGCGCACATCGACCACATCGGCCGCGTGCCATTGCTGGTGAAGCGCGGTTTCAGCGGGCCGATCTTCGCGCAGGCCGCGACCTGCGATCTGCTCCCGATCATGCTGCTCGATTCCGCGTCGCTGTCCGAGCGCAATGCGGAGATGGCGAACCGCCATCACACGCACGGCGAACCCGACCAGCAACCGTTGTACACCGAGGAAGATGTCGCGGCGGCACAGAAACTCCTGCATCCATTGCCGTACGACATCGCCACCGAAATCCTGCCGGGGGTGACCCTGCGATTGCACGACGCGGGTCATATCCTCGGCTCGTCGATCCTCGAATTGAGCGCGAGCGACGGCACCCCGAATAATCCGGCGCCGAAGAAGATCGTGTTCTCCGGCGATATCGGCATGCCCGGCACGCCGATCCTGCGCGATCCGAGTACGCCGCCGAAGGCCGACCTGATCCTGATGGAGTCCACCTACGGCGACCGCAACCACAAGGATCGCGCGGCGACCGTGGCCGAACTCGGCGACATCTTTGCGCAGGCCGCCGCAAGCGGCGGCAACGTGATCATCCCCGCGTTCGCGGTCGGGCGCAGCCAGGAACTGCTGTACTGGTTCGCGCAGCACTTTGACGACTGGAAATTGCCGTCGTGGAAAATTTTCCTCGACAGCCCGATGGCCGCGAAGGTCATGGGCGTGTACGACCGCCACGAGGAATTGTTCGATGCCGATGCGGTGAAGGTGTGGGAAGGCCGCATCAAGCCGTTCCACATGCCGAACCTGCAAGTCACCGCAAGTGCCGACGAGAGCAAGGCGATCAACGCATTGCATGGCGGCGCGATCATCATCGCCGGTTCCGGCATGGCCAACGGCGGCCGCGTGCGGCATCACCTTGCCAACAACCTGTCGAATCCGAACGCGCACGTGATCTTCGTCGGCTACCAGGCCGATGGCACGCTAGGGCGATTGCTCGTCAACGGACTCAAGCATGTAAAACTGTTCGGCCACGACATGCCGGTGAAAGCGCAGGTCCACACCGTAGGCGGGCTGTCCGCGCACGCCGACCAGCAAGGCCTGCTGGACTGGTACGGCGCGAGCCCGAACCATCCGCCGGTCGCGCTGGTGCACGGCGAGAATCCGGCGCGCGAAACCCTCAGCGGAAAATTGCGCGCGCAATTCGGCATCGACGTAACGCTGTCGCAGCCGGGCATGACGCGCGATGTCTGAGATCCGATTGTGCAGCGACGCCGTGAAGGATTCCGGACGACGCGGATTCCGTTATTACGACCTGATGGTCGGCGGCATGGTCGCGGTGTTGCTGTGCTCGAACCTGATCGGGCCGGCAAAGACCTCGGTCGTGCCGGCGAGCTGGCCGCTGATCGGTGGCTTGGTATTCGGCGCGGGCAACCTGTTTTTCCCGATCAGCTACATCTTCGACGACGTATTGACCGAAGTCTACGGCTACGCGCGCGCGCGCCGCGCGACATGGATCGGTTTCGGCGCATTGATCTTCGCGACGCTGATGTCGCAGGCGATCATCCGCATGCCGGTCGCTGCGAACGAACCATTCAACGTGCAGCTACAGCCAGCGCTGGAAGTCGTGTTCGGCGCGACGTGGCGAATCGCACTCGCGTCACTGGTCGGCTTCTGGGTCGGCGATTTCGTCAACGCCTTCGTGATGGCGAAGATGAAATTGTGGACATCCGGCCGCTGGCTATGGACGCGCACGATCGGTTCGACTGTGGTCGGCGAAGGCGTCGACAGCCTGACCTTTTATCCGATCGCGTTCATGGGCATCTGGGAAGGCCAGACCATCGCCAAAGTGATCGCGTTCAACTGGACGATGAAAGTGATCGTCGAAACCGTTTTGACGCCGGTGACGTATGCGGTGGTCGGATTCCTCAAACGCCGCGAGAACGCCGACACCTACGACGTCAACACCCACTTCAATCCCTTCAGCCTGCGCGATGAGGGCGAGGTGCGGGAGTTCCGGTGATGGATGCGCACCGTGCGTGAATCGGCCTTGCATCGTTCCGCGTCGAGGGATCGTGAAACAACGTGACCGGAATCGCCTACCGTCCCGAGATCGACGGCTTGCGCGCTATCGCGGTGCTGGCGGTCGTGCTGTACCACGCGGGTTTCGGATTCCACGCCGGATTGGTTGGTGTGGATGTGTTCTTCGTGATCTCCGGTTACCTGATTACCTCGCTGCTGTATCGGGAATGGGAAACCACCGGGCGCATCGACCTGTTCGCGTTCTACGCCAGGCGCGTGCGGCGCATCGTTCCGGCACTGGTCGTCGTTGTTGTCGCCACCGTGGTCGCATCGGCTTTCCTGCTGTCGCCGTTCGGCGAGATCAGGCAGGTCGCACAGTCGGGCGCGGCATCGTTGTTGTTCGTCGCCAACTTCTTTTTCCAGACGCATACGGGCGGCTATTTCGATCCCAGCGTCGAGCGCATGCCACTGCTGCACGTGTGGTCGCTGGGCGTGGAGGAGCAGTTCTATCTGCTGTGGCCGTTGGGGCTGGTCGTCGTGCTGCGCTGGTGGCGCACGTCGATTTTCATGGTTGTCGTCGTATGCGGACTGCTCTCATTGGCGCTCGCCGAGGCGTTGATGTACGGCAACGCGCAGGCGGCGTTCTATCAGATGCCGGCGCGTTTCTGGGAGCTTGCGCTGGGCGGACTGATCGCGTTGAGGTCACCAGGAGTGCTAGTCGATGGCCGTGTGTCCGCAGCAATTGGTGTGATCGTGGTTTTCGCCGCAACGATCTTCCCGATCGCGCACTTCCCGGGCATCGGAGCGCTGCCCGCAGTGATCGGGGCGGGGATCCTCCTGCATGCGATCCACGGGTCGACACGGCTTGGCTGGGCCGGGGCGATGTTGCGTTCGCGGCCGATGGTGTTCTTCGGATTGATTTCTTATTCGCTGTATCTGTGGCACTGGCCCTTGTTCGCGCTGGAAAGGGCGACCCGCGCCGGGCAGTTGCCGTTGCAGGTACGCGCAGCGATTTGCGTGGCTGCCGTCTTACTCGCCTGGCTGAGTTTCCGGTTCGTGGAACGGCCCTTGCGCCGATCCGACCCAGCGACATCCAGCCGCAAGGTCGTCGCTGGCGGATTGGTCGTATCACTGTCGTTGGCCTACGCGGTGACTACGCTCGGCAGCGCCTTGCATCGCGAGTCGCCACCGCAGGATCTCGCTTCGCGCACCGCGCGCGATATGCCGGAGAACCGCGATCAGTGCCACTTCCGAGGCGACGAATCGCTGGATGTCTTTCCCAAGCCAGATTGCAACTCGATCGAAGGCAAACCTGTGCGTGTGGTGATCTGGGGAGATTCGCACGCGCTGGCATGGCAACCGTTCGCATGGGCGATCGCGGAGCGGCAAGGCGTCGCTGCGACGAGTTACACGCGCGATGCATGCGCCCCGGTGCTCGATTACGACAACGGCAAGCGCTTGCTGGAAGCAAGGCGATGCCGTGAGTTCAATACCCGCGTGGCCGGCAGCATCCGCGGCATCGACACGCTGATCCTCGCCGCGGAATGGCCGACAGGTTCAATCGGTTCGGAGTTCGCGGCGAATTTGGAGGCGACGATCCAGCGCGTCGCTCCGCGCGCGAAAAGGATCATCCTGTTTGGCCAGACGCCGTACCTGCGCGATTCCGTGCCGCAATGCATCGCGTCCGGCAACCTGCCGGCCTGCGCCACCACGCGTCGCGAGTTCGATGCGCAGTCCGAGGGCGCGCGCACGTTGTTGCGTTCGATTGCAGCGAAATACGCCAATGTCGAATTCTTGGACCCGGTCGATTTCTTCTGCAACGCTGAGACTTGTCCGGCGATGAAGGACGGCTACGGCCTCTACTGGGATTCCAATCACGTCGCTTCGACCGCAGCGCGCATGTTTGCGAAGCTATACCTTGTCCGCAAAGGTCGCGCTGCGCTGCCGCATCACGGTTGACTACCCTAGTCCTCCTTGTAATTCCGGATTCCCCGACTCGCAAACCTGAGCAGTGGCCCGAGCGCCACTGGAGCCCTTCCATTTCCAGAGCAGGGCAATCATCGCGAGATCCGCGACCACGGCAAAGATGCTGGACTCCGGGCCGAAGTTGCCGCCCGTGAGCCACTCGGCCTTGCCGTGGAAGATTGGATGAAACCAGCCGGGTTGACCAATGCCGCTGACGCCGAAGCCAAGGATGTGGCCCTGTGTCCAGTTCCAGCCCAGATGCAGGCCAACAGGGAGGGCGAGGCTACGGGTGCGCAGGTAGGCGAGCCCCAGCATCACTGCAGCCAGAAAAATATCGATCGTGGCCCAGATTTCGGTGGCGCCCTGCATCCCCGGATTTCCCCAATGGCCAAGGGCGAAGAGGAGTGCCATCGCGATTTGCGCGACCCAGACTCCCGTCCCACCCACAAGCCGCTGGAAGACGAATCCGCGAAACACGTTCTCCTCGAACAGGGCCACGAACAGGAACATGTAGAAGCCGTAACCCAGCGCACTCAAACTGCGCGCGGGGTTCAGTTCAAGGTGCACGCCGCCGACGGCCCAGATCATCCCGACGACCGCCAGCATTTCACCCAGGCCAAGCAAGGTACCGAAGGCGATTTCCTTCATCCAGCGCCGATCGATGAGGAATCCGACACTTGAGAGGGGCTCCTTCCTGAGCCGCGTGCAGGCCCATGTCGCGAGCAGGGTGAACAGGAACGGCGCGGGTTCGAGCCATTGCGCAGGGACGCCGAGATCCTTCAGCCCGTGGGTGACCAGGCGATAGGGGAACCTCGTGAGCGCAATGAGCCCGACAAAGATGAGGATCCACCATCCATTGCGAAGCCGTCCGTCCTGATTGAAGAATGCGTTTTTCAAGGTTGATCCCAATGCGTTGATTTTATTGTGTGGTGGCTGGCGGTGCCGCGAAAAAAGACCGGCATGAGCTGGTCTCTTCTTGTCGCAATAAAACTCACCATCAATTTTTCTGTGTCGCGCTGCCAAGTTCGGCCATCCAGGCCTCACCAAGCAGCCTGGCCCTACGCATCTGACCGCCATGGATGGCGGCCGCTCTTGCGCATCCATGCGCTCGCGGCATTCGTCCATCCGTGGACATCAGAAATGCCGGAAACGCAGGAGCAGTTTCCGGCCTGCTACGGCCCTGACTCGCGCGTGCTGTCGTGCACGCGCAGTCGCAGCCAAACGCGATGCCCAATGGCATCGCGTCAGCGTTGGCTACTCACCCAACGATCGATCTTCATCTCCAGCACGCCCAGCGGCAGCGCGCCATCCTTCAGCAGTTCGGTATGGAACGCGCGCACGTCGAACTTTGCGCCGAGTTCCTTCGCGGCCTTCGCGCGCAGCTCGGTGATCTTCATCTGGCCGGTCTTGTAGGCCAGCGCTTGCGCGGGCATCGCGATGTAGCGTTCGACTTCGGCGATCACGTCGGTCTTGCTCATCGCCGAGTTGTCGAGCATGTACTGGATCGCCTGGTCGTGCGTCCAGCCCTTGCTGTGCAGGCCGGTATCGACGACCAGTCGCATCGCGCGGAACTGTTCGTTCTGCAACTGGCCGAATGCCTGGTACGGATCGGCGTACATGCCGAGTTCCTTGCCAAGGGTTTCGCAGTACAGCGCATAACCCTCGATGTACGCGGTTTCGCCGCCGAAGCGGCGGAACTTCGGCAGGCCGGTCTGTTCCTGCTGGATCGAGAGTTGGAAATGGTGGCCAGGGATCGCTTCGTGCAGGAACAGGTCTTCCATCTCCCAGTTCTTGCGCGAGGGCAGGTCGTAGGTGTTGACGTAGAAGATGCCCGGGCGCGTGCCGTCTTCGCTCGGCGGCTGGTAAGAACCGCCTGCGGCCGATTGGGCACGATAGGCTTCGACCGGACGGATCTCGAACTTCGCCTTGGGCTGGATCGCGAAATCGCGCGGCACGCCCTTCTGCACTTTCGCGTACACGCTGTTGTAGCCGTCCAGCAGCGCCTTCTCGGTCGGGAAGATGAATTGCTTGTCGGTGTTGAGGAAGTGGAAGAACGCCTGCAGGTCGCCCTTGAAGCCAACTTTCACGCGCAGCGCGTCCATCTGCTTCTTGATGCGCGCAACTTCGGACAGGCCGATCGCGTGGATCTGGTCGGGCGTCTCGTCGGTGGTCGTCATCATGCGCACGCGATACGCGTACCAGGCATGGCCGTCTGGCAACGCGTCGTAACCGACCGTGCTGCGCGTATGCGGCATGTAGTCGTCGGCGATGTAAGCGCGCAACTTCCTGTACGAAGGCATTAGCTGGTCGGCGATCAGGTGGCGATACGCATCGGTCAGGCGCGCCTTGTCGGCGTCCGAAAAGGTCTTCGGCATGTTCTTGATCGGGCTCCAGAACTCCGATTCCTCGGGCTTGTCCCTGATCACCGCGTCGAGCTGCGGGATCACCTTCACCATCAGCGCCTTCGGCTGCACGATGCCGGCCTTGACGCCTTCGCGCATGTTGGCGATCGCCTGGTCGTAGAGGGCCGGCACCTTGCCTGCGCGCGCGAGCCAGTTGTCATAGTCCTTGACCGTCTGGAACGGTTGCGCGCTGGTGCCCGATCCGAGCTGCACGGCTAGCAATGCGAGGTTGTTGAACTGGTCGATCGGTTGCAGGTCGTCGCGGAAACGCTCGCCGTCGAGTTGATCCTGCTGCTGCTTCACGAAGATGTTGTACGACAGCAGGGCCTGTCCGCTCAAACCATCCGCGCCGATCGCCTTGGCCTTGGCCAGCCACTCGACGTTGAACGCGTGGCTCTGCGCGCGGTAGTCGTCGGACAGGAAATTCGGCAGCTGGTCGTTGTAGCGCGGATCGCCGACGAAGGTCGCTTCGATCGGATTGAGCTTGAGTGTGGCTTCCCAGAAATCGGTGTAGAGCTGGTCGAGTTGTGCGGCCTTGTCCGCTGGCCGCCCCTGCGCATCCTGCGCTCGCGGCACTTGCACATCCGTGTGCGGCGCGGGCGTCGCGGCGGTTGCAGCAGGCGGGCTGGCGGCATTGGACTGCGCGAAGGCAGGCGCGCCGGCGCACAGCGCGGCAGCGATGGCGACGACGAGGATCGGCTTGTTCATGGGGAATTCCTGGCTGGATGAGACGCGACGGAGGAGATGCGATCGACGAACTGTGATCGATGGGTGCGATCGAATGGATTTGACGAGAATCAGTCGGAACGCATGGTGCGACAGCGCAGCGCACGCTGCACGGGCCAAACGTCATGCAGGCCGATTTGTCGCTGCGTACTCAATCAGGCGCGACGGCGTCCGTTGCGGCGCCCGAATACGGCATGCGCTTGGGCGCGACCGCGCCGCCGGAGATGATGAAAGTCATCGCCTGGTCCACCGTCCAGTCGGTCGCGATCAGATCCTCGACCGGCACAATTTCCAGATAGCCGCCGGTCGGGTTCGGCGTGGTCGGTACGTACACGGCGGCGAGTTCGCGACCGGTCGCTTCATCACGCAAGGTGCGCGTCAGGAAACCGACCGCTTTCATGCCCGGATGCGGAAACTCGATCAGCACCACGCGCTGGCCGCCATCGGGCGGCGCCTGCATGAGGTCGAGCAACTGGCGCGCACTGCCGTACACCGTTTTCGCGAGTGGAACGCGGCGGATCGCGATCTCGAACCACGCGAGCGCACGCTGGCCGGCGACGCGACGCGCGAGCCAGCCGACCAGCAGGATCAGCGCGACCGTCGCGATCACGCCGAACGCGGTCAGCGCCCATGCGTGGGCGAGCCATCCGAATCGTGGATGCTCCTGCGCGACACCGGCCAGCAAGGGGCCGACCAGCGGACGGCTGAGATCCGACAGCAGTCCGAATACGAACTTGAACACGACCCAGGTCAGCCAGATCGGCAGCAGGGTCAGCAGCCCGGTCACGAACAGCACGCGCAGCGGCGCGCGCGGATTAGGGTCGGATGTTGGCACGCTCAGTGCTGGCCGCTGGTTTCGCGCACGACGCGGAAGCTGACATCGTCGTAGCCACGATCGCCTCCGTGCGCGTTCGGATTGCTTGAATTGTGGTCGCGCCAGGAACGTCCGGTGACCAGGTGCTGGTCGCAACCGGATGCGCAGTCGGATAGCCAGTTGGAAAACCGTGCGTCGATGCCCGGTGCCGCGGACGATGGCGCATTCCCTGCCTCATGCCAGTCGGCGATATTCGGCAGGCGATAGTGCGAACCGCCGCGCGCATTCAGCCATTGCACGTACGCATTGGCGTCGCTCCAGCTCACGCAGACCACGGGTTGCTCGTCGCCCTGGTCGAAACCCGGCTGGGTCCAGTTCCGGCGGTGGCTGCCGAAGATCGACGAAAAAATCTTGCGACTCGAACAGTCCGATGCCGGGCGTCCGGTCGCATTGACGAACTGCGCGTACTCGTGGCGGGTCACTTCGCTGCGCGCGAGCGCAGCGCCCGCATGTCCGTTCGATGCCGCATGCAGCAGCACGTAGCCGGCTCCGGCGGACGCAGCCTGCACGCTGGCGGCTTGCGCCGTTTGCGCTGCCGTCGCTTTCGCCTGTGCCTGTTGCGCCTGTTGTTGCGACTGTTGCGTCTGCGCGAGGGCGATTTCGCGGGTTCTGGCGCGGACGTAAACGTCGGACAGATCCATCTGCTTGGCCAGCGCATCGGTGCGCGCCAGCGCGGCCGCATCGGGCGCGACCGACGCCTGCGCCGCGCGGTGCGCGAGCGCGTTCGCTGCCGCGGTCTGGTAGGCGCGCCATGCGGGTGCGGAGTCGCCGATGGTCGCGGTCATCAATTGTGCGGCGCGTTTCTGGTAGTCCTGCGCGCGCTGGTCGCGGTTCTGCACGATCGCGTGGACTTCCTGCACCGACATCGCGGCCAGTACATCGCTGACGAGCTTGCGCGCGTCGGGCGAAGTCGGTGAAAGTTTCCAGGCCATCAGGCTCAGGTCGACCGCGCTATCGCCGGCCGGCGTGGTGAGGTTGCCGTGCGTGATCGCATCGTGCGCGGCGCTCAGAACGGCGGCGTCGGGCGCGATCGATGTCGCAGTCGCTGGCGGAACTACGGCTGTGGGTGGAGGCATCGTCGCTGCGGTCGATGCAGCCGGCGGCGCAACGACCGCGACTGGCGGCTTGACCATCGTACTGGCCGGCGCTGGCGCGGCAGCGCCAGCGCCCGCACCGACTGTTTTCGGTGCGGGTGGGATGACCGCTTTCGGTGCAGGCACTGGCGTTGCCGCATGCGCTGAGGTCGGCGCAGGCACCGCAGTGGCCGCGGTCTGCGCCGTGGCAGCAGCGCGGACGCCAAAATGCGGCAACTGCGCACGCCCCGCGTACAGCCCGCCCGCGATCAGCACCATGCCGCCCATCGCGAGTGCGATCGGGCGTTTCCAGATCTGGCCTTCCACCGCATGGTCGAACTTGCGCAGGATGCGGCTGCCGAAGTGATTGCCGGTGCGGCGACCGATCCGATCCAGCGCGTGCTGCATCTGCTGCGCATTGCGGAAACGCTGCACCGGCGTCTTCGCCATCGCGCGGTCGATGAAGGCCTGCCAATGGCGCTTCGCAGGCGGCAGCCGCGGAACCGGTTTCTGCGCGTGCATCAGGGCCAGCGCGAGCGGATCCGTCGAGCGGTACGGCAGGTCGCCGGAGAGCAGCTCGAACGCCAGCACGCCGACGCTGTACAGATCGGCGCGACCATCGACTTCGTCGCCACGCGCCTGTTCCGGCGCCATGTAACCCGAGCTGCCGACCGCGAGGCCCGCAGTGGTGATGCGCGAGGTGTCGCGCTTGGACAGGGCGATGCCGAAATCGGTCAGCAGCGGCCGGTCGGCGGCGTCGAACAGGACGTTTTCTTCCTTGACATCGCGATGCACGATGCCGCGCGCATGCGCGTAGCCCAGCGCCGACAGCAGCGCGCGCAGCACCTCGACGATGCGCGCCTCGTTGTTGCTCAGATCGCGCTGCGCCAGATCGCCGTTCGGCAGGTACGGCATGATGTAGTACATGCGCCCATCGGCCGTGCGTCCGACCTCGTAGATGTTGACGATGCACGGATGGGTGAGCTTGGCGATCGTGCGCGCCTCGTGCTCGAAGCGCGACTTGCTGGTTTCGTCGGCCAGCGCATTGCGTTCCATGACCTTGATGCTGACCGGGCGATCCAGCGATTCCTGCATCGCCAGGTACACCGTCGCCATGCCGCCCTGTCCGAGGCGTCGCAGCAGGCGGTGGCCGGGGATCTGCGGGAAGTCGCTCGGGTGCAGCGCCGGTTGGGTGCTGGTGGGTGATGCAGGCGGGCTGCCGGATTCGGGCATGGTCGGTTGCGCTGCGCGCTGATCGGGTACGGGGGATTTTGCAGCATACGGCAGGCCGGCGACGACCGGAAGCGGCTCCGGTGGCCGTCTCGACCGCAGGTTCCGGTCAACTGCTGCCTACGACCACCGCGAGCTTCAGAACAGCAGCGAGGCCATGCGCCGGCGGTAGGTACCGACGAGGTCGGCATCCTCGACCACGCGGAAGGCATCGATCAGCGCCTTCTTCGGCAAGCCGTCTTGGTAGCCGCGGTCGCGCCGCAACATCTCGAGGAATTGTTCGAGTCCGCCCGCCGCATCGCCGGCGACGATCTTCTGCGTGCCCAGCAGGTGGCGCGCGCGCAGGTCGTTCGGATCGGTGGCGAGCGCCGCTTCCAGCACGGCGGCAGGAGGCGCGTCCTTGACTGTTGCGATGAACGCAAGTCGGGTGCGCGCATGCACGGCGCGATCGTCGGTCGCGAGGTTTGCTGGCAATGCGTCGAGGATCGTTTCGGCTTCGTGCGCGGCGCCGGTTTTCAGCAGCGCCAACGCGAGATCGAGTTTAAGTGCGTCGTTCTCCGGCGCAGCAGCGACCGCGGAACGCACGCGCATGACCTCAGCGTGCGGATCGATGGGCGCGTCGGCTTCCGGTGCGGCAGCTTCTTCG
>JANXZP010000017.1 GCA_025355485.1 Pseudomonadota bacterium | reverse complement strand
CGCCAGTGGTCGACGCCTTCGCGATAGATCGGCTGGCGCACCTGCTCGGAACTTGCGGTGCGAACCGGTCGTTCGTTCTCGAAAAAACGCAGGCAGCTTTGCTCGAACGGCAGGCCGCAATAAGCCAGCAGGCGCCGCACTTCGGCCTCGGTGTCATCGACCATGGTTTCGTAGATGACGCGGTGCACGCGGCCTGGCAGCACCGTGTCGAAATGCGCCATCAACTCAACGTAATCGCGGTAGTAGCGCCCGATGTCCTCCAGGCTGTAGGTGAACCCCTGCCCGCGCGCGAAATGCTGCTTGAAACCCGAGAAACAGCAGGCGAGTGGATGCCGGCGCGCGTCGATGATGCGTGCATTGGGCAGCATCAGATGGATCAACCCGACATGCAGGAAATTGTTCGGCATCTTGTCGATGAAATACGGCGCTGCGGTCTTGCGCTGGATACGGGTGCGTTCGATGTATTGCTCGCCGAGCCTGCGCAGATCATGTGCATCCATCGCCGCGAGTACGTCGTGGTAGCTCGTCGCCTGCTCTGCATCGGCCTGCTGGCGCAGGTCGCGCGTCATCGAAATGATTTCCGGCAGCTCCATCGTTCCTTCGACCGCGGAGTGGCTGGACAGGATTTGTTCGATCAGGGTCGAGCCCGCGCGTGGCAGGCCGACGATGAAGATCGGATCGGGCGCATCCGCACCAAACCCCACGCGGTTCTCGAAAAACCCCTTGGTGAAACACGCCTTCGAGCGCCTGACTCGCGTCGATGTGTCTTCGGCGCTGTAAAAAACCGTCGAGCGGCGCAGCCGGTTGCCCACAAGGTAATGATCGAACGACGCTTCGTACTCGGCGCGGTCTTCCAGCGCCTTGCCGATCGCAAAATCGAAGTGGTAGCGGTTTTCCTGCTCGAGTACGGGCCGATCGAGCTGGCGACGCATCGCCGCAAGGTCTTCGTCGCCGAAGCGGAAGGTCTTGAGGTTCGCCAGGCTCCAGTACGCTTCTCCGAACGCCGGTTCGAGCGCGATGCTCTTGCGGTAGGCATCGATGGATCGATCCAGATGGCCCGCCGTCTTCAACGCGTGGCCGTAGCTCAGCCAGATCTTCGGGTTGTTCCGATACTCACGCAGGATCGCGGAGTAGATCTCGATGGCCTGTTCGTAGTCACCGACCCGGCTGAGGATCACCGCCTTGAGGTTGCGATAGCTCGGGTTCGCCGCGTCGATCGCGAGCAGCGCATCGACCTCGGTCATCGCTTCGGCTGGCTTGTTGACCCGGAACAGCACCAGCGCGTAGTTCTGTCGCGCGGCGTGGAAACTCGGCGCGAGTTCGAGGCAGCGCGCGAGCAGGTTCTCGGCGTCTTCCTCGCGGCCGATCCGCACCGCGAGTTCGGCCAGCATGCGGATTGCGGCGACGTCGGTTGGCGCCTGTTTGAGATGCGCGCGCAGCCTGGTTTCGGCTTCGGGCAAGCGACCGTCGTACAGCGCCGCCGCGGCCTCCAGCAATTCCGGATCGCGGGTCGAGAATTTGACGTGGTTCGCATACGCGGCATCGGCGGCCTGCGCATCGCCCATCGCGGTCAGATGATCGCCCAGTGCGAGCCATGCCTGCGGAAGGTCGGGCTTGAGCACGACCGCGCGCTGGAGCGCCTTGACGGCATGTTCTCCGCGTCCGACTCGACCCAGCGCAATTCCGAGTTCGACGTGTGCCTGTGCCCAGTTCAGGTTCGCACTGGCCAGCGGGGCGAGGATCTCGACCGCCTGTTGCGGATGGCCGCACGCCGATCGCGACGCCCCGAGTACCAGCAAGGCCATCGGATGGTCGCCAACGACCTTGAGGATTTCGGTCGCCTGTTCACCGGCACGTTCCGGGTCGGTCGCCAGCAACCGCGACGCATGCGCGAGCGCCTGGTCGAGCGAGCCGGTCGGTTCGGAAACGACATTCATCGGTAACCCATGCGCAGGTCTTCGGCAGTTCTACGATTGTGGATCGCGGTCACGGCGGCGGCGATGACGCGGGCAACACTGCGCAAGAATGCGGCTGGCGTCAACCGGAAGCTGATACGCGATGCGGCAGTGCGCAAGGCGTACGACCCAACTCACGCCGCCTGCATCGGCATCGAATCGTTGGTGTGGGTCAGGCGGTTGTGGCGGTCGACGTAGACCAGCTGCGGCTTGTGCGCGGCGGCTTCGGCGGCATCGCATTGGGCATACGAGCAGATGATTATCAGGTCGCCCGGGCTGGCCTTGTGCGCGGCGGCGCCATTGACCGAGATGATGCCGCTGCCGGCCTCGGCGCGGATCGCATAGGTGACGAAACGCTCGCCGTTGTTGACGTTGAAGATGTGCACCTGTTCGTTCTCGAGGATGCCGGCGATGTCCAGCAGCCGCGAATCGATCGCGCACGAGCCTTCATAGTGCAGCTCGGCGTGGGTCACGCTGGCGCGGTGGATCTTGGCCTTGAGCAGGGTGAACTGCATGGACGGCTCCGGCGTTGGGGCG
>JANXZP010000111.1 GCA_025355485.1 Pseudomonadota bacterium | reverse complement strand
ATGATATGTTCGTAGACCTCATCCGACAGCACAAAAATGTCGGTGCCGCGAACGATCTCGAGCAACGCAGCCGCATCGGATTCCGACATCACGCTGCCGGCTGGATTGTGCGGCGTGTTGAGCATGATCATCCGCGTGCGTGGGGTGATCGCATCTTTCACCCGCTGCCAGTCGATCGAAAAATCCTCGGCCAATGCAACGTGCACAGCGCGCGTGCCGGCCAGATCGATCGCCGGTTCGTAGCAGTCGTAGCAGGGATCAAGGACGATGACTTCCTCGCCTGGCCGCACGACCGCGAGCACTGCGTCGAAGATCGCCTCGCTGCCGCCGCTGGTCACGGTGATCTCGGCGTCGGCATCGACCTTGCGGCCGTAGATCGTCTCGGTCTTCGCCGCGATCGCCTGGCGCAATGGTGGAAGGCCGGTCATCGGCGCGTACTGGTTGCGGCCTTCGCGCGCGGCGCGTGCGAGCGCATCGACCAGCGGCGCCGGCGTATCGAAATCAGGGAAGCCCTGCCCGAGGTTCACCGCCTTGTGTTCAACCGCGAGCTGCGACATCACCGTGAAGATCGTGGTGCCGACTTTGGGCAGTTTGGTCTGGATGTTGTTCAAAGTCCGGTCGCTCCGTGCGTGCCATGAGTCGTCTGAAAGAACCAGCAGTTTACGTGAGACAGCCAAGCTGGGCAGCTTGATTCGTCCCGCTCATGGTGAGGAGGGCCGATCAAGAACGCAGTTCGAGGCGGCCTGTCTCGAACCACGCGATTCGACCCCACCGCCACAAGCCGGTAAAATTGGCATTCCGCGCCTTGATCCATCCCATTGAACGAATTCGGCACCACCGCTCCAATGCTCGCGGTCGCGCGGCTGCGCTTCGACCGCAACGACGAGCGCGTGTTCGGGCCGTTGGATTTCGCCGTGCATGCGGGCGAGGCGCTGCTGGTGACTGGCGGCAACGGTGTCGGCAAGACTACCTTGTTGCGCGTGCTCGCCGGGCTGCTGCGCGCAGGCGATGGCGAACTGTTGTGGCATGGCGAGCCGTGCGCGAATTTGCCGACGGATGGGATCGCGTTTGTCGGTCATCTTTCGGGCCACAAGGCAGACCTGGGCGCGATCGACAACCTGCGTCTCGCGGTCGGATTGCATGGCTGCCGACGCGGCGCGTCGCCGATCGCCGCGCTCGCGAGCGTCGGGCTTGCGGGTTTCGAGGATGTCCCCGCAGGACGGCTTTCCGCCGGACAACGCAAGCGCCTGTCGCTCGCACGCCTGCTACTGTCGCCGGCGCGGCTGTGGCTGCTCGACGAGCCTTACGCGAACCTGGATCGCGACGGCATCACCTTGGTCGATCGCCTACTCGCCAGGCATCTGAACGAAAACGGCGCGGCCCTCATCACGACCCACGGCGCATACACCGCGCCACCGGTGCGTGTGCGCACGCTGATGCTGGAAGGATCCACCGTCGACTTGAGCGACGATCCACCCAACGTCGCGAGCGAATTCGCATGAGCGCGCCTAGCCTGCCCCGCGCCGCTGCGGCGATGCTCGCGCGCGACCTGCGTCTGGCGTGGCGACGGCGTGGCGACACTTTGCAGCCGTTGCTGTTCGTGGTGCTCGTCGTCGCGTTGTTTCCGCTTGCACTCGGCAGCGAACGCGCGCGGCTCGCGATGCTCGCACCAGGTGCGATCTGGGTCGCCGCATTGCTCGCGTCGCTGCAAGGGCTCGACGCCTTGTTCCGCAGCGATGCCGAAGACGGCAGTCTCGAACAGCAATTGCTCGCACCGGTTTCGCTGTCGTTGTTGCTCGCATGCCGGATGTTCGCGCACTGGTTGACCGGATCGCTGCCGCTGATACTCGTCGCGCCGCTGCTCGCGCAGTTGCTGTTCCTGCCCGATCACCTGCTCACGCCGCTGCTGCTGTCGCTGCTGGTGGGCACGCCGCTGCTGGTGTTGCTTGGTTCGACGGTGGCTGCGCTGACGGTCGGAATGCGGCGCTCTGGTATGCTGTTGCCCCTGCTAGCGCTGCCGTTGTACGTGCCGGTTCTGGTGTTTGGCGCGGGCAGCGTGATGGCCGCAGCGCAAGGCCAGGATTGGCTCGGCGCGGTGCTGCTGTTGGCCGCCGGCCTCGTGCTGGCACTCGTGCTCGCTCCCCTTGCCGCCGCTGCGGCAATCCGTATCGCATTGCCATGATCTTCGCTGTTATGAATCGCCAGCCGCAATGAATTCAATCGTCCTGTGGTTCAACAAGCTCGGCTCGCCGCTGAATTTCCATCGCTACGCCAGCCGCTGGGCGCCGTGGTATTTCGGCGTGTCGCTGCTGCTGCTCGGCGTCGGCGTGTGGGGCGCGTTATTCCGCGTGCCGGCCGATTACCAGCAAGGCGACAGCTACCGGATTCTCTTCATTCATGTGCCATGCGCGTGGATGAGCCTGTTCGTGTACGTCACGATGGCCGTGCAGGCCGCGATCGCGCTGGTGTGGCGGATCAAGCTCTGCGAAATCCTCGCGATGGCTTGCGCGCCGATCGGAGCGGCGTTCACCGTCATCACGCTCGCAACCGGCTCGATCTGGGGCCGCCCGATGTGGGGCACGTGGTGGGACTGGGATCCGCGCCTGACGTCCGAACTCGTGCTGCTGTTCCTCTACATCGGCGTGATCGCGCTCGACGCATCGATCGAGGATCGCCGACGCGGAGCACGTGTGGCGGGATTCCTTGCGATGATCGGCCTCGTCAACCTGCCGATCATCCATTACTCGGTGCAGTGGTGGAATTCGCTGCACCAGGGCTCGACGATCAGCCTGATGGGGCGGTCGAAAATGGATACGAGCATGATCCTGCCGCTGGCATTCACGATCGCCGCGATGCAGTTGTGGTTCGTCGCATCGTTGTTATCACGCGCGCGCACGATGCTGCTCGAACGCGAAGCCGGCAAGTCGTGGGCGCACGATCTCGCAGAGTCGAAAGTATGAGCTACCTGCCCTACATCATCGCTGCGTATTCGGTGTTCGGCATCGTGCTTGCTTGGGACGGACTGTCGCCGTGGCTGAAGCACCGTCGGTTGCTGCGTACGATCAGGCTGCGCACACTGCGTGATACCGCGAAGAATCAGCCATGAATCCGACCCGCAAACGCCGGCTCGGTTTCGTGCTGATCGTGCTGATCGTAATCGTGATCGCCGGTACGCTGATGACGCTCGCCCTGCGGCACAACGTCAGGTATCTGCTCACGCCGACCGATATCGCCGCTGGCCGGGATGCCAACAAGCAGTTGTTCCGCCTGGGCGGCGTGGTCTGCGAAGGCAGCGTGCGTCGCACCACTGGCACGCTCGATGTGCGTTTCATCGTCACTGATCGCGTGCACCAGGTTCCGGTTCGCTATACCGGAATTCTTCCCGACCTGTTTCGCGAAGGCCAGAGCATCATCGCGACCGGGCGTATCGCGAACGACGGTTTTCGCGCCGATGAAATCCTCGCCAAGCACGACGAGACCTACATGCCGAAGGAAGTCGCCGACGCGATCGCGAAAGGCAAGACGCTGCCGCACACGCCGTGCGCGCCACCACCGTGATGTCGACCTGACGTGTTGCCCGAACTCGGCCAACTTGCGCTGATCCTCGCGCTGCTGCTCGCGGCGATGCAGTCCTTTCTGCCTTTGCTTGGTGCGCATCGCGGCGTGGAAGCGTGGATGCGCGTCGCGCGACCGGCAGCATATGGTCAACTGCTGTTCGTCGTGATCGCGTTCTGGCTGCTGATGTGGTCGTTCGTGACGCACGATTTCTCGGTCGCATACGTCGCGCGTAATTCCAATTCGCTATTGCCGGTCGGTTACTGCATGGCCGCGGTATGGGGCGCGCACGAAGGTTCGCTGCTGCTGTGGATACTGATCCTCGCGCTGTGGACTGCGGCCGTTGCGCGCTTCTCGAAAGCTTTGCCGCTGGCGGTGATTTCACGCGTGCTCGGCGTGATGGGGCTGGTGAGCGTCGGATTCCTGCTGTTCACCCTACTGACCTCGAATCCGTTCGCAAGGCTGCTGCCGATACCGCCGGAAGGCGCCGACCTGAATCCGCTGTTGCAGGATCCGGGCCTGATCATGCATCCGCCGATCCTCTACAGCGGCTACGTCGGATTCACCGTCGCTTTCGCGTTCGCGATCGCCGCGCTGCTCGACGGCAAGGTCGATGCGCGCTGGGTGCGCTGGTCGCGGCCATGGACGAATGTCGCGTGGGCGCTGCTTACGGTCGGCATCGCGCTTGGATCGTGGTGGGCATATTACGAACTCGGCTGGGGCGGATGGTGGTTCTGGGATCCGGTCGAGAACGCGTCGTTCATGCCGTGGCTCGCAGGCACCGCGCTGCTGCATTCGCAGGCGGTGACCGAAAAACGCGGCAGCTTCCGTGGCTGGACGTTGCTGCTTGCGATCGCGGCGTTCTCGCTGTCGTTGCTTGGTACCTTCCTCGTGCGTTCGGGCGTGATCACGTCGGTACATTCGTTTGCGGCCGATCCCGCGCGCGGGCTGTTCATCCTGGTGTTTCTCGGCATCGTGATCGGCGGCTCGTTGCTGTTGTACGCATGGCGTGCACCGCGCGACGGCGACGGTGCGCCGTTCGTGCTGGCGTCGCGCGAAACCCTGATCCTCGCGAACAACCTGTTGCTGACGACGGCCTGCGCGATGGTGCTGATCGGCACTTTGTTCCCGCTGTTCGCCGATGCAATGCAGCTTGGGCGTTACTCGGTTGGCCCGCCCTACTTCGGCACGATGTTCATGCTGCTGATGGCGCCGCTGGTGTTGCTGTTGCCGTTCGGGCCGCTGACGCGCTGGCAGCGCGAGCAGGCGTCGTTGCCGATCAAGTTGTTGTTGCCGTGGTTGCTGCTGGCGCTGATCGGCGGCGCGATCGCGTTCGTCGTACTGCCGAACGCGGCATGGAAAACCATTGCCGGCATCGCGATCGGACTGTGGCTGCTCACCGGCACGTTGCGTTTCGTGCGCAGGCGTCTTGCGCTACCCGTCCAGCGGTTCACTGCGGAAATGCTCGGCATGAGTTTCGCGCACATCGGCCTCGCGGTGTTTTTCTTCGGCGTGCTGATGACCGAAAGCACCAGCGTGCAGAAGGATGTCGCGGTTCAGCGCGGCGAGCGGATCGAAGCCGCCGGCTACACGTTCCGTTTCGACGGCGTGCAGCGCGCGACTGGGCCGAATTATCTTTCGGATCGCGGCACGATCAGCGTGTTTCGCGGTGACGGCAAGATCGCGACGCTGCATCCGGAAAAGCGCCAGTACGCGGCCGGCGGGCAGATCATGACCGAAACCGCGATCGATCCCGGCCTGAGTCGCGACTTGTACGTCGCGCTCGGCGAACCGGTCGATGCGAACGGCGGCTGGGCCATGCGCGTGTATGTGAAACCGTGGGTACGGTGCATCTGGCTCGGTGCACTACTGATGGCGCTCGGCGGTTTCACCGTAGCGTTCGACCGTCGTTTTCGTCGCAAGGTCGAGGCAGTTTGAGATGCTGCGTCGCTTGCTGCCACTGCTGGTTTTTCTCGCACTCGGCGGGCTGCTGTTCGCTGGCATCCAGTTGAGCAAGCATGAGAATCCACAAGCGCTGCCATCGCCGCTGATCGGAAAGGCCGCTCCAGCATTCGCTTTGCCAAACCTGCTGGTGTCGAACACTGTCGTGCGCAACGCCGATCTTGCCGGCACACCGTATGTGCTGAACGTCTGGGGAAGCTGGTGCGTGAACTGCCAGGAAGAGCATTCGGTGGTCAGCGCGTTTGCGGCGCGCGGCATCGTCAAGGTTGTCGGCTACGACCTGAAGGACGATTCGTCCGATGCAAAACGCTGGCTCACGCAATTCGGCAACCCGTATGCGTTGATCATGGCCGACACCGATGGCCGCGCCGCGATCGACTGGGGCATCTACGGCGCGCCGGAAACCTATTTCGTCGATGCGCAGGGCATTGTACGCTGGAAGTATATCGGCCCGTTGACCGACGACATCATCGCCACGCAATTGCTGCCATTACTGCCGGCGAATCGGGTGACACGATGAAACGAATCTTGCTCGTGCTGTTGATGTTGTGCATCGCGTCGCTCGCGTCCGCGATGCGGTCTCAGACGGACGCGCCGGTCGTCTTTCAGAACTCTACGGAAGAAGCGCACTTCCACGCGCTAGCAAGTTCGCTGCGCTGCGTAATGTGCCAGAACGAATCGCTGGCCGATTCCGACGCGCCGATCGCGCACGACTTGCGCCGCGAAATCCTCGGCCTGATGCGGCAAGGCAAGTCCGACGCACAGATCCGCGATTTCCTGGTCGCACGCTACGGCGAATTCGTCCTGTATAAGCCGCGCATCGAGCCGGCGACGTGGTTGCTGTGGTTCGGCCCGTTGGCGTTGTTCGTCGTTGGTGGCGCGACTGTGATCTTGATCGTGCGTCGCCGCGCGGTGCGGCTGCATGCGCAAGCTCCGACTCCGTCCACTACCGACGCGGAACCATCATCCGTCGAATCGAGTGAGGACTGGTGATGCGGTACGAGTTGGTCATTGCCGTGTTCGTGATGCTCGCGATCGCCGGCGCGTTCGTGCTGCCGCCGCTGTGGCGCGGCAAGCGCGGCGCCGCGTTCGCGGTCGCGTTGCTTCTGCCGCTTGCGACGGTGGTGCTGTACAAGCAGATCGGCAATCCGGCTGCGATCGATCCCGCGCGTCGCAATGCACAACCCACGCTCGGTCAGGAAGTCGATGCGCTGGCAACCCAGATGCGGATGCATCCGGACAGCCTCGACGGCTGGGTCCTGCTGGGCCGCAGCCGCAAGGAGCAGCAGCGCTACAACGATGCGCTCGATGCCTACAAACAGGCATCGCGGCTCGCGCCAAAAGACCCCGGGTTGATGGTCGAGATGGCCGAGACGATGACGCTCGGCGATCCGTCGCATCGGATCCAGGGCGACGCGCTGGAACTATTGCAACAGGCTCGGCGCGTCGATCCTCTCAACCAGCGCGCGATCTGGTTCCTCGGCATCGCGGCGTACCAGCAGCAGCATTTCACCGAAGCCGCCGCGACGTGGGAGCCGTTGCTCACGCTCGCGCCGGAATCGACGCGTCCCGCCCTGCGCAAGCAGATCGACGACGCGCGATCGCACGCAGGCATGCCGCCGTTGCCAGCCGAAACGCCTGCTGTAGCCAGACCCGTACTGTTAACCGCACGCGTTGACATTACGCCCGAGCTGCGCGCGAAGCTCGCGCCGAATGACGTGCTGTTCGTGTACGCGCGCATGCCCAACGGACCGCCGATGCCGCTCGCGGTGAAGCGCGTTCCAGCGAAGGATTTTCCGATCACGATCGCGCTGGCCGATGCCGACGGCCCGATGCCGACCATGCGCCTGTCGCAACAGGCGACCGTCGACTTGCAGGCGCGGGTGTCGCATTCCGGCGATGCGCTGCCGCAGTCGGGCGATTTCGAGGCCGCGCCGTTGACCGCGACGGTCGGCGCGAAAGACGCCATCCTGCTGACCATCGATCGCGTTCGACCGTGATTGAATCCGACCGTGATCAAATCCGTCACTGATCAAACCCGCCCATGACCGAATTCATTCCGCCCGCCACGCTCTTCCATGCACTGCCATCGCCATTCGCGATCAAGCGCGGCGGCGCGCTGCATGGAGCGCGCATCGCTTACGAAACATGGGGCACGCTCAATGCCGCGCGCGACAACGCGATCCTGATCCTGACCGGTTTGTCGCCGAGCGCGCATGCCGCGTCGCATGCGGGCAATCCCGAACCCGGCTGGTGGGAAGCGATGATCGGCCCCGGCAAGCCGATCGATACGGATCGCTGGTTCGTGATCTGCGGCAACACGATCGGCAGTTGCAAGGGTTCGACCGGCCCCGCATCGCCACGCCCTGCATCGATGCAGGGCACAACTGGCGAACTGTACCGACTGACGTTTCCCGAACTGTCGATCGAGGACATCGCGAATTCCGCGCATGCGCTCGTGCATGGACTCGGCATCGAGCAGCTTGCATGCGTCATCGGTTGTTCGATGGGCGGCATGAGCGCGCTCGCCTACGCCGCGTTGCACCCGCGTAGCGCACGCGCGCAGATCAACATCTCCGGCGCGGCGCAGTCGCTGCCGTTCTCGATCGCGATCCGCTCGCTGCAACGCGAAGCGATCCGGCTCGATCCGAAGTGGAGTGAAGGCGCGTATACCGATGCGTCGTATCCGGAAAACGGCATGCGCATGGCGCGCAAGCTCGGCGTGATCACGTATCGCTCGTCGCTGGAATGGAGCGGGCGTTTCGGCCGCGTGCGGCTCGACGGCGATCATCGCGACGACGACTCCCCGTTCGGTCTGGAATTCCAGGTCGAAAGCTATCTTGAAGGCCACGCGCGACGTTTCGTGCGCCAGTTCGATCCGAATTGCTATCTGTACCTGAGTCGGTCGATGGACTGGTTCGACCTGTCCGAATACGGCGATGGCGACGCGGACGCGGCGTTGTGCGGCATTGCACTCGACAAGGCTCTCGTGATCGGCGTGGAAACCGACATCCTGTTTCCGCTGCAGCAACAGCAACAACTCGCCGATGGTCTGCGCGCGGGTGGCGCAGACGTGAGCTTCGCGCCGCTGCCTTCACCGCAGGGCCACGACGCGTTTCTCGTCGATATCGCGCGTTTCGGGCCGGTTGTCGGCGATTTCCTCGCGAAACTCCAATGAGCGGTAGAATCGCCGCCATGGACGACGCGAAACCCTGCTGCCCGCCCTGCATCTCGGTCGATTTCGAGGGCCGCGATAAACTTGTCGCGCGCATCGATGCAGCGGTCGCGCTTGGCGATGAACAAGCGGTCACCTCGGCGTTGCGCAGCGTGCTGTGCGAGTTGATCCGCGATCCCGATGTGCACCTCCCGGACTGCGTGCACGAAGCGATTTCGGATCACTATGCGCGCCGCGAGCTTTATCGCAGCGAGCGCTACGGCTACAGCATCGTCGCAATGACCTGGGGACCTGGCCAGGGCACGCCGGTGCACGATCATTCCGGCATGTGGTGCGTGGAAGGCGTGTGGGATGGGCAACTGGAGATCACTCAGTACGAATTGCTGGAACGTGACGGCGATCGCTACCGCTTCCGCGCCGCTGGCGGCATGCAGGCCGGCCCAGGCAGTGCAGGCAGCCTGATCCCGCCGCATGAATACCACACCATCGGCAACCCGAATCCGGATGCGGTTGCGGTGACGCTGCACATTTACAAGGCGCCAATGGATTACTGCTCGAAGTTCTACCCGCAGGACGGCGAATGGTACGTGCGCTGCGGCAGCGCGATGGCGACCGACGCTGCTGCCTGAGCGCGGTTGCAACTGCATCGACGCAAGGACGCACGGTTTCATTGCGACTCCATGCACCAATCCCGCTATAATCACGCCGCAACACAATGCCGGTGTGGCGGAATGGTAGACGCGGTGGACTCAAAATCCACTTGTGGTGACACAGTGTAGGTTCGAGTCCTATCACCGGTACCAGATCAAGGGCCTGCGAGCATTCGCAGGCCCTTTCGTTTTCTGCATTGCGAAAACACTTGATGAGTCTTCGTTCACTTGCACTTCAGTCTTCTCCGATCTTTTCACACAGCGCTAGCGCTGTCTTAACCAACGGGCGCTTATGGTTGACCCATCCTGTCCACGCAGGATTTGGCGACAGGGACGCGCCAAGCAGGAAGCACTCCCACGCCGGGCGCATCTCCCCAACCCGGCCAACAATGGAGAACACCATGGGACAGAAGCAACCGCAACAGCGGTATCCCTCTCGGAGCAACATGCAGCAAACGCGCATGCCCACCAGCGATGAGCGCACGGATGCGGACGACATGGATTCGGATCAAACGGATTTGACCCAACGCTCCGGGGCGCATCGACAGCAGGATGCCGACCATGGTGAGTACGGGTCACTCGAGCCCGGCACCCTGTATCGGCATCTACGCTGATGCACGCAGGTTCTGCGCGGACCTGACCGCCCGCCCGCGATCCCTGTCGCGGGCGGGCTTCTTTCCGCAACTACACTTTCCACAACTGCATGGAGGTGCGTGATGCCACGCGGCGACAAGTCCAGCTATACCGACAAGCAGAAACGCCAAGCCAAGCACATCGAGCACAGCGAAGAAACGAGCGGCAAATCGAAGGAAACCGCCGAGCGCATCGCATGGGCGACGGTCAACAAGCAGGATGGCGGCGGCAAGAAATCCGGTTCCGGGAGAGCTGCATCGAAGCACTGACGCCTGTGCGCGTCACGTCTGTCGTAGGCGTCGCCACGGCCACCAATGCTTGCCTGTCGTGGCATAGCGATCCGCAGCCTGCTCAAAGCGGTTGCGCGCCGAAATGCCGCCGCACAGGAAATAGATCGGCAGGAAGAAAACGCCGAATACCATCGCCTGGTAGACGTGAGCGCGTTCGTGGTCGCCGAGCCGATGCGGCGCGCCGCCTGGCGGACACAAGCCGAATCGTTCGGCGTAACTCTTGCACGTGCCATCGAGTGTGGCGTGCGTGCACAGGATCGCGTTGCCCAGCGTGAGCGCACCGCCAGGCCCCCACGGGTAACGAAGGAATACGAGCGCACCATCACTGATTTGCAGTCGCGCACCGAATGCGAGCGCAGGCAGGCCGATGAGCAATCCAAGCAACGTATTCGGCGACGCCCAGATCGCGCCGGCTACGAACAATACGCGGCGCAACATGGTGCGCATCAGCAGCCGCATGTGTTGTTGGAGACCATCATGCAATCGAGAGCCACCCTCACCCTGCCCGCTCCCGCGTGCGGAATAGGGTTTGATTGGCTCAGCGCGAGCGCTGCGCCAGCCAGTTGTGGATCGCGGACGGCACTTCGCGTTGCGCGCGGCCGGAGACATAGATGCCGATGTGGCCGCCCTTGAACGACAGTTCGCTGTAGTCCTTGGTGCCTGCAAGATTCTTCAGCGGGCGCGACGCGCTCGGCGGCACCAGGTGGTCCTGCTCGGCGAACACGTTGAGGATCGGCATGCGCACGTTCTTCAGGCTCACCGGCTTGTCGCCGATGGTGAGATCGCCAGCGACGAATCCGTTGTCCTGGTAGAACTTGGTGATGAACTGGCGGAACGCCTCGCCGGCCTGGTCCGGTGAATCGAAGATCCATTTTTCCATGCGCAGGAAATCCTCGAGCGCGAGCTTGTCGTCGAGGATGTCGGTCAGGCCGACGTATTTCTGCACATTCAGGCGGAATGGCTTGAGCGTGA
>JANXZP010000073.1 GCA_025355485.1 Pseudomonadota bacterium | reverse complement strand
CGTGTTGTTGCCGCTGGACACCGAGGCGCCCGAGCTGGCTGCATTGGTAAAGCCCGCACTGGTCACCGTGGCGGTGTCGCCGCTGATGCCACTGCTCCAGGTCTTGCGCAAGGTCAGCGTCGCGGACTTGCGCGTGTTGGTATAGGTGCAGGTGATCGCCGTGTCGGCTGGATTCACCGCCAAGGTTTGCGGCGCGGTGCTGCCGGCCAAGGCGGTGGCATTGCCGGAACAGGCGAGTGTCGCGGTGTAGTTGCTCGCGCTACCGGTGCCGAAGGACTCCACCGGCAAGGTCAGGCTCTCGCCAGAGAACACCGTGACGTTGCTGCCATTGGTCGTGTTGTTGCCGGTGGAGGTCGAGCTCACCGTGGCGTTGTTGGTGCCGCCGGTGGTCGTGGCGGTGATGGCGTCCCCGCTCGCACCATTCACCCAGGTCTTGGCCAGTTTCAAGGTCGCCGACTTGCGGGTGTTGTTGAAGGTGCAGGTGATCGCCGAATCGGAGCCGCTGATGGCCAGCGAGCCGTTGAGATTGCCCGCCGTATAGGTCAAAGCGCCGTTGTTGCCTGAGCAGCTCAATCCGGCGGTGTAATTGCTGGCGCTTCCGGTCGTGAACGCCTCGGCCAAGGCGATCGACTCACCAGCAAACACTGTCACGCTGGTCGCGTCGGTGTCGGTCTCGGTGATGGTATTGGCCGTCGAGCCGAACGTCCGGCTATTGATGCCGGTAGCGCTGACGTTGACGGCATTGTTGACCACCGCGTTGGTCCAGCTCTTGGCCAGGGTCAGCGTGGCCGACTTGCGCGTATTGGTCAGGGTGCAACTGATGACGTCCTTGTTGGCCGGCGTCACCGAGAAACTTGTTCCGCTGCCGCTGGGCAACGTGGTCGCCGAGGCGCCGTTGCTGTTCGTGCAACTGATGCTGGAGCTGTAGTTGGAAAGAGTCGTCGTGCCGGCAGCCGCTTCCGACAAGGTCGCGCTGCTGCCGGCTGTGCCGACGAAGGACAAAGCGCTGGAGGTGACGCTGCTGCCGGTGCCGGTGGTGGTGCCGGTGCTGCCGCCATCGGTCAGGGCGAACTGGTCGGTGTTCGCGATGCGGCCGCCGCCGGTGGCAGCGATGGCCTTCTGCAGGCTGATGCGCGGCTTGGGTGTGTTGGTGTAAGTACAGGTGATGTCGTCGCCCGGTAACGGTGAGATGCTGGTACTGGCAGTGCTCAGGTTGTTGGGCAGGCTGGCATTGGTCGTGAAGCCTGCCGTGCCGCTCAAGGAATTGGTGCAGGTCAGGCGCGTGTCGTAGTCGGAGATCGTGGATGTGCTTCCAGCCGCCATGGCATCGGCCAGGGTCAGCGCCTGGCCCGGCGTGCTGAAGATATTATTTGTAGTTGCCGTGGTACCGACGCCCGCGGTGGTCGCCGAAGTCGTGCCGGTGAGGGTGCCGCCGCCGCTGGCGCTGACAGTGAACTGGTCGGCTGCGACCACGCGGCCGCCGACGGTCTTGTTCAAGGTGATGTGCGCGCGCTTGGTGTTGGTGAAGGTGCACGCTGCCGCGTTGTTGGTGGTCGTCAAGCCTGCCGTCGCCGTGCGCGTGGCATTGTTCGTGGTCAAAGTCGGCGAGCCGGTGACGGCAGCACAGGAAATCGCGGACGAGGATTCCCAGTTGGTGGTCCCGGCTTCGACAATGCTCAGCGTCCGGCTGGCAGGAACGACCGACATATAGATGCGCACGGTCTGGCCGTCGGTGCGGGTCACCGTGACCGGAGTGTTGATGGCGACCGCGGTGATCGTAGCGCCGCCATCGGTACTGGTCGCCAGGGTCGAGCCGGCTGGGCCGGTCGCGGTGAAGCTGAAGCTTTGCGAGTCGCCGTCTGGAAGTGTCTGCTTGGTGACATCCACGTAGCCGGCCACCAGCAGGTTGGTCACGCCAACCTGGACCGCTGCGTTACCGGCATTGCACTTCGACGGGGCGCCGTTGGAGACGTCGCCAGAAAGAATTGTGGCGTCGCCGGTTCGGCCGGCTGAATTGCAGATTTGGCTGCCGTTCTGGCTATACGTCAGGACGTAGGGAATCGCCAGGTCCGAAGTACCGGCGGCGGCGGCGCAATTGACCTTGACGCCCTGAACCACGGGCGTAGCGACACCACCGCCAAGGAAGTCTCCGCAGGTGTCGCCCACCTGCACATCGCCGTTGATCCAGGGCGAAGGCGTTGATGGGAATATCGCGGCGGAACAAATCGTGCCGCCAGTGGTGGCTGTGGGGTCGTTGCCGTTTTCGCCGACGAAGAAACCTATGTCGTAGCGATCGGTATTCGTGCCCGAAAGGCCCACTGAAACGTTCAGTGTGACGGACTGGCCTGCCGTGCAGAATGGCGGCGAACCCGGGGCTGCGGTGAAGACAGGATTGACCGTGAATTCGCCGGCTGTGCAGGTCAGATGACCCGCGCGCGCGCCTGCGCATGTGGTGTCCGTCACGGCGGGGACGTTTTGCGCCTGCACCGGACCGCCCAGCAGGCCGACAAAGATGAGCGCAACTGTGCTGAGCACCGAACGCAACAACCTCGAGAGGGTGCATCCAGCCGTCCTCCTCGTAGGTATGCGCATGTAGCTCCCTGTTTCGTATTCGATCCTGCATCCCCCATTCGACACAGCGAAGGTCGCAGCTTCGTTCATCCGATACGATTAAAGCAAGAAGCGCGCCACGAAGATACGACAAAAGCGCTACCACATCACAAAACGGCGCCTCCTCACAAACAAAATCATGTTTGTGAACGGCTGAATGATGAGATTCATGGCATGAGGCAGTTTCCGTGCGACGCTCCATGCGGCGTCCGCCGGCGAGTCACCGTAGCCAAGGCTTGGTATCGATCCGCCACGAGTCAATTACAAGCAATTACTGTCACTTTCGTTCCCAGCATAAAGTGTCAAAAGCGACACTTTATGCTGGCATGACCAGTTGGATGTTGTTGGACATCGAATTGGTGGGCCCACCAGGACTCGAACCTGGAACCAAAGGATTATGAGTCCTCTGCTCTAACCAATTGAGCTATAGGCCCCGCTTTAATGCTATGACGCAGTCGCGCATCGCGCGATGATCACTCCTCTCTCCCTTTGGCGACCGCAGGGAGTGCAAAGCTGAGAGGGCAAAGGGTGAGGGAGTGCGAATGATAGCGTGTGGCGGCTCGCGAGATTGGCTGTCATAAAAGAAAACGGCCGCTTGCGCGGCCGTTTTCTTTCGCGCTGAGTTGCGCTGAATCACTCGTTGTCGAGGAACGAGCGTAGCTGCTCCGAACGGCTCGGGTGGCGCAGTTTGCGCAACGCCTTGGCTTCTATCTGGCGGATGCGCTCGCGCGTCACGTCGAACTGCTTGCCGACTTCTTCCAGCGTGTGATCGGTGTTCATGTCGATGCCGAAGCGCATGCGCAGCACTTTCGCTTCGCGCGGCGTGAGGCCGGCAAGCACGTCGCGCACGGTTTCCATGAGCCCAATATTCGTCGCGGCTTCCGACGGGGACTCCTGGTTGGTGTCCTCGATGAAATCGCCGAGGTGCGAATCCTCGTCGTCGCCGATCGGGGTCTCCATCGAAATGGGTTCCTTGGCGATCTTGAGCACCTTGCGGATCTTGTCCTCGGGCATCTCCATCTTCGCCGCAAGTTCTTCCGGAGTCGCCTCGCGGCCCATTTCCTGCAGCATCTGTCGGCTGATGCGGTTGAGCTTGTTGATCGTCTCGATCATGTGCACCGGGATGCGGATGGTGCGCGCCTGGTCGGCGATCGAACGCGTGATCGCCTGGCGGATCCACCACGTCGCATACGTCGAGAACTTGTAGCCGCGGCGGTATTCGAACTTGTCGACCGCCTTCATCAGGCCGATGTTGCCTTCCTGGATCAGGTCGAGGAACTGCAGGCCGCGGTTGGTGTATTTCTTCGCGATGGAAATCACCAGGCGCAGGTTGGCCTCGACCATTTCCTTCTTGGCCTTGCGCGCTTTCGCTTCGCCGTAGGCCATCGCGCGATTGACTTCCTTGATGTCGGGCATCGACAGGAACAGCGCGTTCTCGATACCGATCAGCTTTTCCTGCTCGGCGATGATCGCGTCCTTGTGCTCGCGCACGCCCGATGCCCACTTCTGCTTGCGGCGGATGACCTCGTCGGCCCACTTGAGGTTGGTCGCGTTGCCATCCCATGCGCGCAGGAAGTCCTTGCGCGGCATCTTGGCTTGGCGCGAGCAGATGTCGAGGATGCGACGTTCGTGCTCCTTCACCGACGCGACCACTTCGCGCAACTTGCGGGTCAGCGATTCGACCATGCCCAGCGGGAATTTCAGGGTCATGAACTCGGTCGCCATGTCGGCGCGCAGCTTCAGCACCTTCTTGTCGGCCGGGCCGTACTTGGCGTGCGCTTTCTGGAACTTGCCGTACAGCGAGCGCAGCAGATCCATGCGGCGCGCGACCTCGACCGGATCCGGGCCGGTGTCGACCGGCGTGGCGTCCTCGTCGGCATCGGCGGCGTCCGTTTCGAGATCGACATCGGCCGCAGCGACGGCCTCGACCGGCAGCACTTCGGGAGTGTCGATGTCGGCGAAACCAGTCATCAATTCCGACAGGCGTTTCTTGCCTGCAAGATGCAGGTCGTAATCATCCAGCAGCAAATGGGTTGACCACGGGAAGCTCGCCAGCGAGGACAACACCTGGGTCAGGCCTTCCTCGATGCGCTTGGCGATGGCGATCTCACCTTCGCGGTTGAGCAGTTCGACCGTACCCATCTCGCGCATGTACATGCGCACTGGGTCGGTGGTGCGGCCGGCTTCGGCGTCGAGCGACGACAGCGCGGCGGCGGCTTCCTCTGCGGCCGTGTCATCGACGCTGGTGGACGGCGGCTCGGTCAGCAGCAACTCGACGTCCGGCGCGACTTCATGCACCTGGATACCCATGCCATTGATCATGCCGATGATGTCTTCGATCTGGTCCGGATCGACAAGATCGTCCGGCAGGTGATCGTTGACCTCGGCATAAGTCAGGTAGCCCTGCTCCAGCCCCTTGCTGATGAGCTGCTTGATTTCGGACTTCTGCTGTTCGGCTGGTTTGGTAATCGTTGCCATGGGTGTGCCGCGGAAAGTTGACCTAGTATTATATCGTAGCTGCGGGGCGCAATCCCAAGTGCTTGACTGCAAAGGGCCGGCAGGTTTAGTCCGGTTGGATTCGGGCCGCAAGCAGAAACGTTGCAGGGCCGTCGTTGACCAGTTCAATCTGCATATGGGCGCCATAACGGCCAGT
>JANXZP010000058.1 GCA_025355485.1 Pseudomonadota bacterium | reverse complement strand
CTGGTCAGCTACGAATCGTCGAATCGCCCCGAGTCGTCGTTGCATCGCACGTTCACGGCGGCCGGCCTCGAACCGCAGCTCGCGATGACCGCGCGCGATGCCGATGTGATCAAGACTTACGTGCGCACGGGCCTCGGCGTCGGCGTGCTCGCCGAAATGGCGGTGGGCGCGCGCGAAGACGCCGACCTGCGTGTGTTGCCGGCGCCGGTGGAAATACCCGAGTGCGTCGCATGGGCGGTGCTGCCGCGCGAGCGCGTGTTGCGCGACTACGCGCTGGCGCTGCTGCATGCGCTGGCGCCGCAACTCGACCGCCACGACCTGCGTCGTGCGATCGACGGCCACATCGAACCTGCGTGGCCGACGCCGCCGACCTGGACCGAATTGAGCCAGTCGATCACGCAGTAATCGATCGCGCGCAGCGCGGGATCAGCCGGCGATTGCGTCGAGCGCTGCCAGCAGCCGTGCGTTGTCGTCGGCGGTTCCAATGGTGATCCGCAAACAATCAGGCAAGCCATAACCGGCCATCGGCCGCGCCACCACACCGCTCGCGAGCAGGCTTGCCTCGATCATGGCCGTGCGTTCACCGAACTCCACCAGCACGAAATTCGTCGCCGACGGCGTCACGATCCATCCGCGCGAGCGCAACGTGTCGATCAACGCCGCGCGATGCGCGCGGTTCGCGCTGATGCCCGCGGCGAGGTGCGCGGGATCGTCGAGCGCGGCGAGTGCGGCGGCGAGCGCCGGCATATTGACGTTGAAGCTCTCGCGCACCCGTTGCATGACTGCGATCAGCCCCGCATCGCCCACCGCGTAACCGACGCGCAACCCGGCCAACGCATGGGCCTTGCTGAAGGTGCGCGTGACTACCAGGTTGCGATGCCGTGGCAGCAACGCGAGCGTCGAGCGATAACCGTCGGCGTCGTCGAGCGCGAATTCGGCGTAGGCCTCGTCGACAACCACGATCACGTTGTCCGGCACACGCTGCATGAAATGCGCGAAGGCATCGCCAGCGAACCAGGTGCCGGTCGGATTGTTCGGATTCGCCAGGTACACCAATCGCGTCGCATCGGAAATGCACGCAGCGATCGCGTCGAGGTCATGACCGCGCGGTTGCGATGCGTGATCGCGCGGGTGCGCGTCCGCGACCCGCAGCCGCGCGCCCGCAGCCTGCGCGCCGAGCGCGTACACCGCGAAACCATATCGCGACGCGACCACGTCCGCATCCGGCCCTGCGAACACCTGCGCGAATTGCATCAGCAACTCGTGCGAGCCGTTGCCAAGCAGGATCTGTGTGGGCGCCACGCCATGGCGCGCGGCCAGCGCGCGGCCGAGGTCGCCGCCGAGCGGATCGGGATAGCGATGCGCATCGGCGAGGCTCGCACGTGCGGCATCCAGCGCGCGCGGGCTTGGGCCGTACGGGTTTTCGTTCGAGCCGAGCTCGATCAACGCGGTTTCGGAAAACCGACGGCGTAGCGCGACCAGGTCGTGACCCGGGTCGTAGGCGCGCAAACCGCGCACGCCGGGTTGCGCGAGCGCGGAAAAGAATTCTTCGCCAATATCGTGCGGAGCCGGGTTCACGGGATCGCAAACGGATACGAGCCGAGCACCGTCACCTGCGCGGCGAAATCGCCGAGCTCACCCAGCGCGTCGCGCAGCGGCGATTCGTCAACATGCCCGCCGACATCGATGAAGAACGCGTACTGCCACAGCCCGCTATGCGCCGGGCGCGACTCGATCCGGTTCATGCTGATGCCGCGCCGCGCGAGCGGTTCGAGCACGCGGTACAGCGCGCCCGGCTGGTCGCGCACGAACACCAGCAACGAGGTGCGGTCGTGTCCGGATGGCGGGAACAGCGCGCGTCCGATCACCAGGAAGCGCGTGGTGTTGTCGGCGTGATCCTCGATCGGCCCCGCGACGATCTTCAGTCCGTACACATGCGCGGCGGTTTCGCCGGCGATCGCGGCGGAGTCGTCGGCATTGCGCGCGCGTCGCGCGGCCTCGGCGTTGCTGGACAGCGCCTGCTTCTCGACGTTCGGCAGGTGCTGGCGCAGCCAGCCGCGGCATTGCGCGAGCGAGAGGCCGTGCGAATACACGCGCTCGATGTCCTCGATGCGGCCGCTGCGCGACAGCAAATACTGATGCACCCGCAATTCGACTTCGCCGCAGATCTTCAATGGCGAGGACAGGAACATGTCGAGCGTCGACTGGATCGTGCCCTGGCCGGAATTCTCGACCGGCACCACGCCGAAATCCGCATGTCCCGCGGCGACTTCGTCGAACACTTCCTCGATGCTCGCCAGCGGCAAGCCTTTCGCCGAGTGGCCGAAATGCTTGTGCACCGCCTGCTGCGAAAACGTGCCCTCGGGGCCGAGGTAGCCGACCTTCAGCGGTTCCTGCTGCGCCAGGCATGCCGACATGATTTCGCGGAACAGCCGCACCAGCACATCGTCGGCGAGCGGACCGTCGTTGCGATCCACCACCCGACGCAGCACCTGCGCTTCGCGCTCGGGACGGTAATAGTCGACCGCCGCAGCGAGCTTGCCCTTGGCCTTGCCGACCTGCTGTGCCCACTGCGCGCGATCAGCGATGAGGGTCTGGATCTCGCGATCGATGCCGTCGATCTGCGCGCGCACGGCGGCGAGATCGAGTTGCTTCGATTCGGTGGTTACCGGTTTCGCAGCGGCCTTTTTCTTGGCGGCTGGGTTGCGCGGATGTTTTGGTTTCGTGGCCATGCGGGTTTCCTGTCGGCAATGGCCAGCTTGCCGCGCGCGCGGCGATCGCACAACCTCTTATGCAGCTGGTCGCTCCCGGCATCCTGCCTCACGCGACACTCGTGCATCCTGCACGTCGCCGCTCAAGAGCATCATCGAAGTGCAGGCCGCACTCGCGTTGCAGGCCGTAGAAGCGCGTGTCCTCGGGTTCCATGCCCGGCTCCAGCCGATGGGTGGTGTGCACATCGCCGATCGACACGTAACCCTTGTCCCAGAGCGGGTGATAGGGCAGATCGTGCTGCGCGAGGTAACGACCAATGTCGCGATCGCTCCAGTCGGCGAGCGGATGCAGCTTCCAGCGACCATCGCGCAGTTCGAGGAAGTCGATCCCCGCGCGGGTCGCGGACTGGCTGCGGCGGATGCCGGCGATCCAGGTGCTCACGCCAAGCTCGTTCAACGCGCGCTGCATCGGTTCGACCTTGCGCAGGCGGTTGTATTGCGCGATGCCCTCGCTTCCTTTTTCCCACAGCCGGCCCATGCGCGCCTCCATCCACGCCCTGCCGATGCGCGGACGATAGATGTTGAGGTCAAGATCGAGTCGCTCGGTGAGCTCATCGACGAAGCGATAGGTTTCCGGGAACAGATAACCGGTATCGATCAGGATCACCGGCGTGCGCGGCGCCTGCTGCGTGACCAGGTGCAACGACACCGCAGCCTGTGCACCGAAACTCGACGACAGCGCGTGCGTTCCGGCGAGTGTCTTCAAGGCCCATGCGACGCGCTGCTGCGCGGGCTGGCCCGCGAGCCATTGGTTGACTTCCGCCAGCGCGCGCGGCGATTCCGCGGCAGCGACAGGATCGGGCAAAGCGCTCATGGCAACACCTCGATGGCAATGGATGTGGAACGTGCAATGGACAGCGGAACGACGCCGCTGCGCAACAGGAAATCGCCGAAGCCTTCAGCGTTCGTGCGTTCGGCGGCGTAGCGTGCGAACAGCGGATCGAGCGCGGCAAGCATCGTTGGCTCGTCGATGTTCTCGCGATACAGCGTGTTGAGACGCTGCCCGCGATGATCGGCACCAAGCATCAGGTTGTAACGACCCGGCGCTTTGCCGACGAGAGCGATCTCGCCGAGATACGGTCGCGAGCAGCCGTTCGGGCAGCCGCTGACGCGCAGGTGGATCGGCGCATCGCGCAGTCCGTGGCGATCGAGCAAGGTTTCGACTTTCACCAGCAGATCGGGCAGATAGCGTTCGGCCTCGGCCATCGCGAGTCCGCAGGTCGGCAACGCGACGCAGGCGAGCGCATTGAGTCGCAATGGCGACGCGGAGCGGTGCGTATCGAGGCCGTATTGCGCGACCAGCATGTCGATCCGCGCGCGTTGCGCCTGCGACACACCCGCGATCACCAGGTTCTGGTTAGGCGTCAACCGGAAGTGGGTTAGCGAGTCGGCATCGAGCAGGTGATTCGCGATCCTGCGCAGGCCAGTCAAATGCCGCGCATCGTCGCGATCCACGCTCTCGTCATCCTGAATGCGTCCGGCAGGAATGCGCAGGGTGAGGTGCGAGCGTCCGTCCTCGCCGTCGACCCAGCCGAAGCGGTCGCCGTTGTGCTCGAAACGGAATGCGCGCGCGGGTTCCAATGCAAATCCGGCGCGGCGCTCGACCTCGGCCTTGAACCAGTCCAGCCCGCGATCGTCGATCGTGTACTTGAGCCGCGCACGTTTGCGTACCACGCGATTGCCATGGTCGCGCTGGGTCGTGACAACTGCGACTGCGAGTGCGGTGAGTCGATCGGGGGTGATGAAGCCGATCACATCGCCAAGGCGCGGATAGGTTTCCGGATCGCCGTGGCTCGCGCCCATGCCACCGCCAACGCTGACGTTGTAGCCGCGCAGCTCGCGGCCTTCGAGGATCGCGATGAAGCCTAGGTCCTGCGCATGCGCATCGACGTCGTTGTACGGCGGGATTGCGAATCCGATCTTGAATTTGCGCGGCAGGTAATTGTTCCCGAGGATCGGCTCGTCCTCGCTGCCGCTGCTGGCGACGCGCTCTTCGTCGAGCCAGGTCTCATGGTACGCGCGCGTATTCGGCAGCAGGTGTTCGGACAACGCAGCAGCCTGCGCATGGACGCTGGCATGCGCACCGGATTGAAGCGGATTGGCGGCGATCACGACATTGCGATTGACGTCGCCGCAGGCGGCGAGTGTATCGATCAGAGCCGCGTTGATCGCCTGCAGGGTCGGCTTCAGCGCGCGCTTGATCACGCCGTGCAACTGGAAAGTCTGCCGCGTGGTGATGCGCAGGCCGCGCTCGGCATACGTCGTCGCTATCGCATCGAGCTTGAGCCATTGCGCAGGCGTGATCACGCCGCCAGGCGTGCGCGTGCGTATCATGAACGCATAGTCGGGCTCGAGTTTTGCGAGCCTGCGTTCCTCGCGCCGATCGCGATCGTCCTGCTGGTAACTGCCGTGGTACTTGATCAAGGTCTGGTCGTCCTCGCGCAACGCACCAGTGACCGGATCGGCGAGGCTCTGCAGCAGCGTGCCGCGCAGGCGCGCGCTGCCGCGCTTGATGTCTTCGACCGAGTGCGTACTCATGTCAGTAGACATCCCGGGCGTAGCGGCCCTGTTGCTGCAACGTGTCGAGGAAATCATCGGCGTCTTCGGCGGATTTGCCAGCGTGTTCGGCGATCGCGTCGATCAATGCCGCGTGCACGCCCTTGCCCATCGCGGTCGCTCCGCAGACGTAGAGGTGCGCACCGTTGTCGAGCCATGCGTACAGCTCGCGACCGTGCTCGCGCAGTCGGTCTTGCACGTAGATTTTTTTGGAATCGTCGCGCGAGAACGCGAGGTCGAGTCGATGCAACGCACCGTGCTTCAGCGCGTGCTGCCACTCGAGCTGGTAGAGGAAATCGCTGCGGCTGTGCGGATTGCCGAACAGCAGCCAGTTGCGGCCGTTCGCGCCGACCGCGCTGCGCTCCTGCACGAAACCGCGGAACGGCGCGACGCCGGTGCCGGGGCCGATCATCACGATGTCACGCGCGGGATTGGTCGGCAGGCGGAAGCGTTCGTTGCGTTCGATGAAGACCGGCAGGCGTCCACCTTCGTCGCTGCTGGCGAGAAAGTGCGAAGCCGCGCCCCAGCGTGGGCCGCCAGCCGTTTCGTATGCGACGTGCGCGACGGTCAGGTGCGCTTCGTCGCCGACCAGCTTGCGGCTCGATGCGATCGAATACAGGCGCGGCGCGAGCGGACGCAATGCGGCGACAAAGTCCTCGGCCGACCACGCCGCGGGAAACGCGTGCAGCACGTCGATGACCTGCTGCTCCGCGATCAGCCGGGCGAAATCGACCGCGTTATCCGGCGACAGCAAACGATCCAGGTCGTCGCTGCGCGCGAGCGCGGCGAGACTGGCGAGAAACGGACGCGAGAGCCGGGTCAGCTCGCGGTGTTCGCCCAGCCACGTACGCAACGGCAGCGACCGCGCTGCGTGATCGACGACGGTGTCGCCATTCAAAGCCAATGTATCCAGCACGGCATCGACCAACGGCGCCGGATTGCGCGGCCACACGCCGAGCGCATCGCCGGGTTCGTAGTGCAGGCCGGAATTTTCCAGGCTGAGTTCGAGATGGCGGATATCGCGCGAGCTGTCCCGCGCGGTGATGCGTTGATTGACCAGCACCTCGGCCGCGAACGGATGCTCGCGCGCGCACGTTGGGGGAACGAGCTGTGCCAAAGAAGGACGCAGTGGCACCACGCTGCCGCGCGGCTGGTTTTTCAATTCCTTCTTCGCCGCATCCAGCGCTTGAGTCAGCCACGGATCGGCGATGGTCTCCAGATCGAGATCGGCATCGCCGCGTTCGAGCGCGCGCGTCGCACCCAGCTCGGCGAATCGTGCATCGAGTTGGCGGCCGATCGCGCAGAACTGCGGATAGCTCGAATCGCCGAGACCAAGCACCGCGAACCTGAGCTGCGGCAATCCGGGCGCGCGCTTGCCGAGCAGATGCGCGACGAAGCCGCGCGCGTCGTCCGGCGGATCGCCATCG
>JANXZP010000261.1 GCA_025355485.1 Pseudomonadota bacterium | reverse complement strand
GTGCGCCTGGCGCAGGTCGCGCAATTGCGATTGTGTGAGTGGTACGCCGCCCTGATCGGAGATCGCCTTCAGGCGTGCGGCGAACGGCGCTACCGGTGCCGGCGGCGCATGGCGCGCGATCACCGGCCGCTCGAACAGTTGTCCCGACACGTGCGCGGGGCGGCTGGTCGCTGCAACGCCGAGGCTTGCGATGCTCGGCGCAACGCGCAGCATCGGCGTGACCCTGGCCTGCGCGAGTGCTTGCGGCTGGATCCGCAGCGTCGCCGCGGCAACCGGACGCGCGCCGGTGAACACATTGCGCGGCACCACCGTCACCGCGCCACGCACGCCGCGATTGGCGTACACCGGCGGATTCACGATCGTCGTGTTGTTGACGTAGCTGTTGTAGACGTTGTTGATGATCGTGGTGTTGATCACCCGCGTGTTGCTGATGTTGACGTTGGTGAAATAGTTGCGTGTCACCGGATACCACGGCTGATAGACATCGCGCGGGCCGAGTGGGAACCAGCCGACCGGTTGGTCGCTACCGAATGCCAGGCCAAGGAAAGCGACCAGCGCCGGCGCATAGATCGAACGTCCGCCCGAACGGCACGGCACCCATCCCCAGCGATCGCCGGTGTAAGCCCAGCGTCCGTAATGCGACGGTGCGAAACCCCACGGCCGATCGTCCACCCAGGTCCAGCCCCACGGATCGATCCACTCCCAGCGGCCATCGCGATAGGGCGCCCAGTCGGAAGCGACATCGTTCGGATACCAGACTTCGCCGTACTCCGACGAGGCCTGCCAGTCGCCGTACTGATCGAGATCGTCGTAACCGATCACGTCGTCGGAAACGTAGCGGCGCGAGATCGAACGGTCGTAACGCGAATCGCGATCGAGGCAGAAGCGGTCGAATGCATCGCGCGGCGGCAGCCGGTCGGTGCTGACGCTTTCGAACCGCGAATCGTCGAACCGATACGACCGGCCCGCGCTGAGGTTCCGGCTCACGCCGCCTTCGCCATACGCGATGCCGGCGCCGGAGAACACCGTGACGATGCTGCCGTCGCCGTCGGGCGAAACATCGATGCGGTAGCTACCGGGCTGGCTGGCGACGAACGCTACCGTCGGCGTGTCCACTTCGTAGGTCTGGCCCGGGTCGAACCGGCGCACGCGCAAGTTGATCGTGCCCTGCGAGAGTTCGAACTGGGCGACCTGGCTGTCGAGATCGAGCAGGTTGAGCGCGCTGTCGGCGTCGATCCGCACACTGGCATCGCCGAGTTCGAGTGCGGCGCGTCCGCGCTCGCCGGTGCTTAGCCGATCGCCGGTACCCAGCGGACGATTGCGATTGGCCGAACCCCAGCTCTCGCCGCCGGCAGGCGCAAATTCCACATCGCCGGATTGATAGGCGATCCGCGCGACCCGATCCGGCGGGTCGTACGCAGCATCCTGTGCAGCGGCGCGAGGCGTGATCGCAAACAGCATCGCCGCGGTGAAAGCGAGAGCAAGGACACGGGTAGCGGACATGGCTGAACTCCGGAATGGAAGAACTGCCTGCAATGCATCGCGATGACGACGCGGCAGCAGTCGATGCGCATCTGAACGCATTCGCGCTGAATGACGACTTTCCGCTGGAATTACATCCGCGTAATGTTCAACTGGGAGTTAGCAGCGCGGCTATGCCGGCCCCGAAGGGGTGAGGCACAGGATGTGGAGAGTCATAGAACAAGGTTCGATTTCGTTTCAAAATGCTTTAGCAGTCGTTCCAGCGCGAGGAACCTCGCGCGCAAAAAATGGTGGCTGGGACGTAATCGAACCGCCGACACGGAGATTTTCAACGGCACTCGAGAACGCCATATTTCGTTATTAAATCAGCCAATTACGACACTATTCTAAATGCAGCATCGCATCTCAGTAGCAGCTTGCGACACAGCAGTGAATCACTGAGATCCCTTCGGCGACTGCTGAAGACTCCGGACATTTTTTCGAGGTATCACTCGCCTTCGAGAATAGATCACCGTCCGCGCTGCGAATTCCGCCGCTTGTCGGCCAGCGGCGCTAGCTACAACTTAATTTGTCCACTCGCTGAGAGTATCGTCGTTTAAACAAGGGAGCACGCTACATCCACGTATGGGGATCTCCATGAAAGGCTTGCAGAAAGGTTTCACACTGATCGAATTGATGATCGTGGTCGCGATCATTGCGATCTTGGCCGCCATCGCGATCAGCCAATACCAGGACTACGTGATCCGTTCGCAGGTCTCGGAAGGTTCTGCGCTCTCTGACGGCGTCAAGACCGCCATGGCCGAGTACTACCAGAACAACGGCAAGTTCCCGAACAGTAATGCCTCTGCCGGTCTTGCTAAGAACACTTCAATCAAGGGCCAATACGTGAGCAAGGTGGATGTGGGCGTCGTCAATGGTGTCATCCGGGCCTACTACGGCGGCACCAATGCCAACGCCAAGATCCCGGCCACCCAAATCCTCCAGTTCTCGGCGGTCAGCAATGCCGGCAGCATCGAGTGGCATTGTAGGAGCGATTCTCTGCCGCAGAAGTGGTGTTCCAGCAGCTGCAAGTGTCAGTAACTTGTGTGACTGCGTGAGTCGAAGGGGCCGTCTCGTGCGGCGCTTATCTATCTTCTCAGAAGCGGTGTTCCAATAACAGCAAACGCATCTGATACATGCTTAACAGCGTGAATCGAGAGGGCTGCCTTGTGCGCCCTTGCCTGTCATTGAGGAGCTGGTATACCTTGCTCGACAACTTCGCTCGGGAACTCTTTAGTTAGAATCACCGCGTATTGATTAACCTTTACTTGCAGCTTGTTTCTGATGGCAAGGCCGTGAAGTGCGATGAGGGATTCCAATCGTGTTTCCGTGTTCTTGAGCGCCAGCATGTACTGGGCATCTGCAGCTGCTGACTGATTGGCATACATGGAGGAGCTTGCCAAAAGAAAAAATGACTCTTAGCGTCCTTTAGCTTCTCGGAAACGCTCTGTTCAAGCACTTGGATAGACCAAACAATATCGCCCCCAGTCAACGCCAGATCTTGGCCCAATTTTCGCGTCACCCATCGTTCTGGCTTGCGCAAGCGCCGACCTTCGAGCAAGTACATTGTTATTTCCCATCCTTGAGACAACTGCTGATCTCTGCGCATCGCCCAAGCTAAATCCTCGAATATCTGCGGATCGGCCGATCGATTGGCGGCGGCACGAAAGACTTGGCTCGATTCCAAGTAACATTTTGCATTGAAGAGCGCATCGCCTTCGGCTACCCAGTGCATGGTGATTGCGTCAGCCAATAGACGTCGGCGTGAAGGTCGGCCAACTGTGTCGCGCGGCTGGAGGCGGACGTGGACGAGTGGATAGCAGAGCGAGTCAACGCAACTCGATTCGTGCTCGCATAGCCGCGAGTCCCCGACGAACGGCAACTGCACGGCAACCATCGAGGCGAGAGCAGGGTGAGCGGATGCTCTCAGTCGTCACAAGTCGTTGAAAGCAATGGTGGCCGGGGACGGAATCGAACCGCCGACATGGGGATTTTCAACCGAACCCGAAAGAATGCTTATTCATTTCTAAATCAGCCACTTGCGGCGTTCGCCTTCACTCAATCGTTCGCCTTCACTCAATATCGCATCTCAGTAGCATCATGTGACACAACAGTGCGGCACGATCACGGTGCCGCGATCAATTGAATCCGCGGGCAGATAGCGGACATTCGCGAGGGTCACGCGCGGATCGTGCCCTGAGTGTCCGCTATCGGCCGAGGCCGTGTGAAAACTCGAGTCCATATGCCACGAGCTTGAATTCCAGAGCATGCAGGTCAAATAAACGCGCCGGAATTCAAGCAGCGGGCATGGGATCGATCATTTTTTGATCAATCCCATGTCATGTCGGAGTTTTTACACAGCCTCGGCCAAAACCGGTCATTCGCGGTGCCTGTAGAATCGGCAGCGGTCCGCCACGACCTTCCTTCACCGCAACCCAGGAGCCTAACGATGAAAGTTTGCACTCTTCTCGCCGCCAGCCTAACCCTCGCTTTTGCAGCCGGCGCGTATGCACAGGACAACACCTCGACAGCTTCCAACGCGCCCACCGATGCCGCGTCAACGGCTCCCGCCAGCAAAGCGGTTAGCAAACCGCATCATCACGCCATGAAGCATCACGCTCACCATCACGGACACGTCCCCGGCGATCCCGCGGTGATCGATCGCAGCGACGACCATCTGATCGTCACGCCGACAGAGACCAAGATCACCATCCCAGTGAAGTAGTGATCGAATAGCTACCGAATAGACTAGGGGGTCAGGATCTTTATCCGGGCGGATAAAACGAACCTGACTCCTTTTTTATTGCCTTTCGCTCACCTCGAGCGACCCTACGGAACGTCGCTGCAGGAATTGATGGAGCTGCGCAGTTGGTCGAGCTACGAGATGGTTTTGCGGTGCGCACATCCTGCAGCCGAACATCTACGCGGAGCAGCGTGTCGGATCGATGGTACGTTTTTGGCACAACCTTGCGGCGCACCATGGGTGCGTGCTGCGTAAGTCGTTGAATGAGATGGTGGCCGGGGACGGAATCGAACCGCCGACACGGGGATTTTCAATCCCCTGCTCTACCAACTGAGCTACCCGGCCACAGGACTCGAACCGCGTGGCGGAGCGAGCGCGGAACTATAACGATCCGGCCCGCCGCAGGCAACCTTCACAGGCATCCATCAGCTTGAACTGTCGATAAACCGTCGCATTGCGGCGTGAAACGATGCGCGACCGCGGCGTTACAGTGCATCGGGAAGGAGAGATTGACCATGGCTATGTGCAATCGGGTCGAACGCAGGATTCCGCATTCTGTGAAGCATTGCGCATGGCTGGTCGCGACGTGTACCGCAGTGTTGACCGCAGGGTGCGCGAGCATGAGTTCGCCGCGCGAACCGGGACGTGATCTGGCCCGCTACCAGGCGGTCGCAGGAGCGCCGGTGGATTCGATGTCGTTCTGGCGACTCGATTCGTGGGAGCCGCTCGACGACGAGCATCTGGTGGTGTGGACGAGTCCGCGCGAAGCATATCTGCTGAAGGTCTGGCCGAACTGCGACTGGATGGTCATCGTGCCGAGCATCGGCCTGACCTCGTCGGTGCATCGCGTCTACAAGAACATCGACAAGGTCATCGTGCCCAGCCGCCTCAACGAAAGGTTTGCGAATCGGCAGTGTCCGATCAGCGAGATCCGTCCGATCGATGTGCCGGCCTACAAGCGCGCGCTGGTCGCCGAACGTGCGGCTCAGCCTTCTTCGGGGATGTAGCCTGCCGGCAGAGCGGAACCTTCGCCGAACAGGAATTTCTCCATCTCGGTTTCCAGGTACGCGCGATGCTTGCGATCGAGCGGCGACAGGCGTTGTTCGTTGATCAGCATGGTCTGCTGCGCGAGCCACGCGGCCCACGCCGACTTGCCGATCTGCGCGAACACGCGCTGCCCGAGCGCGCCGGGCCATGGCACGAAATCCAGGCCATCGGTTTCGCGTTGTTCCTTCACGCAGAACACGGTGCGCGTCATTGATCCAGTGCCTCCAGCAGTTTGCGGACGGGCGCGGGCAAGGCGATTTCGACCAGCTTGTCGGGCGGTTGCCAGCGCAGATCCGCAGTATCGCCGATCGCATCCTTCGATCGCGCATCGCGCCACAGCAACGGATGGATGCGCAGCCGGTAATGACTGAATGTGTGGCGGATCGTCGGCAACGTTTCGAACGCATCGACATGCGCATGGTTTCGCAGCCAGTGCTGCGCATCGCCCGGACTTTGCACTTCCGGCAGCGACCACAACGATGCCCACACGCCGACCGGAGGGCGCCGTTGCAATAGCGTGCGGCCGTCGCGATCGCGCACGACCAGCGCATGGATCTCGCGTTCGGGCAGCGCTTTCGACGGCTTGCGTTCGGGAAGTTGCGCGATGAGATCGTCGCGCAGCGCGATGCAGTCATCGCGCAATGGACACCTCGGACAGTTCGGTTTGGCGGGAGTGCACATGGTCGCGCCCAGATCCATCAAGGCCTGCGTGTAGTCGGCGACGCGCGTGCCCGGCAATTGCTGTTCGGCGATCCGCCAGAGTTCTTTCTGCGTAGCTGCGCCGCCGGGCCAGCCGTGCACGCCGCGATGACGGCTCAGCACACGACGCACGTTGCCATCGAGGATCGGATACGGCAGACCGTGCGCGAGTGCGAGGATCGCGCCCGCGGTCGAGCGGCCGATGCCAGGCAGGGTGAGCAGGACATCGAAGTCACGCGGCAATTCGCCGCCGTGATCGCGCATGCAAATTTGCGCGGCTTGCTGCAGGCGCCGCGCGCGGCTGTAGTAGCCCAGCCCCGACCACAGCGCGAATACATCGTCTGGTTTTGCAGCGGCCAGCGTCGTGATGTCGGGCAGCGCCGCGACGAATCGCCGGAAATACGGAATGACCGTTGCGACCTGGGTCTGTTGCAGCATCGTCTCCGACAGCCACACGCGATAGGCGCTGCGCGGATGTTGCCAGGGCAGGTCGTGGCGGCCATGGAGGTCAAACCAGTGCAGCAGCCGCGTCGCCAACCTGTGTCCGGATGTCGCGTTCACGATTTCGGCGCGATGCGGGATGGTTTCGTCGCCGGTTGTTCGGGTGCAGCATTGTCGCGCATGTCCAGCTTCACGCCGCGCAGTTGCATCCCGCCGACATCGATCCGCGGCGCGCTGAGGGTCGCCTCGATCGGTGGCAGCATCGTGTCGGACTTGTTCCTGATCCACGCGCGCACATCGGCGATGCGGAACCGCCCCTGCAAGGATGCGTCGGCGCGTCTGACAACAAACGCGATTGGCGCATCGAGGAAGAGCGTTCCCTGATAGCTCGCGTCGAACACGATCGGCGCTGGATTCGTCGGCAATGCCGCAGGAAGTCCCGGCCATGCGTCGGGCCAGCGGCTGAGCTGCCCGTGCAGATGGGCGTCCAGGATTTCCACGCCGTTCGCTTCGCCAATAAGAGTAAGCGCCGGCTGTCGCTTCGGATCGCCGACCGCGAACCGCAATTGCAGATGCTGTCGCATGGCCGTGATTGGCGCTGCGCTGGTGGCGACCAATGCCTGTGCGCCGTTGCCGGCGGCAATCGAGAACGGCACATCGCCCGGCCGCGTAAACGCGCTGTCGATCGATGCGGCCCATTGCGGCGGAATCCGTTGCATAGCCCCTTGCAGGTCGACAGCGAACGTATCGGCGTCGTGCATGCTGCCGGTCGCGGTCAGCGAGGGCAGTTCGCCGTCGGATTTCAAATCGATCCGCGCGTTGTCGATGCGCAGGCCGCGGCCCATGCCCGCCGGCGTCGATGCGAGCGTCAGCCTGAATTTTGACGTGCTTGCCTCGTGCAGGAAATCGCCGCTCGCATCGAGAGTGGATGGTTTGCTATCGGCGAGAGTGGGCAGTGCAAGATCGATGTGCTCGATGCGCCAGTTGGTTGCGCGCAACACGCCATCGTCGATGCGTAGTCCACGCGTGAAGGCGGGTAATTTGAGCGGCGTAGTCCTCGGCGGCAATGTCGCGAGCCAGCGTTGCAGTCCCGGCAGGTCGATGTCGGGCGATTTCAGCACGATGCTGCTGATGTCGGTGCTGCGCCCGCGCAATGTCGACCACGGCAGCGCGAGCTCGACCCGCGCGCTACGGAAAAATGGCGCGCGCTCGCCCGGCGCGGTGGCACTCAAACCGGGCAGTACCAGCCGCGGTTCGGGACGCAATGCATAACTGCCAGGGCCGGTCGTGTGCAATTCGAGTTGCAGCATTCGGCTCGCGCGCTCCAGAACCAGCGCGGTCAATCGCGCAGGCTGCAAAAAATATGCCGCTACCAGAACGAGGATGAGCGACAGCAATGCAAGCGCGCCCAGGATTTTCCGCCAAAGACGGCGTCGAACGCGCGGTTGCTTCGGGGTTGCGCTCGAATCGGCGCCGCGTGCTTTCATTCGCCGCCCAGCGACTCTGGCAACAGTGCGTCGACGAAGGCTTCGGGATCGAATACGCGCAGATCCTCGAGGCTCTCGCCGAGGCCCACAAAGCGGATCGGAATACCGAACTCGCGCGCCAATGCGAACAGCACGCCGCCACGTGCGGTGCCGTCGAGCTTGGTCACGACGAGGCCGGTGACCTTGACGATCGCGTGGAACTGGCGCAACTGCGAGATCGCGTTCTGGCCGGTGGTGCCGTCGATCACCATCAGCACCTCGTGCGGCGCGGATGGATCGATGCGTCCGAGCACGCGGCCGATTTTGCCGAGCTCGTTCATCAGTCCGGATTGCGTGTGCAGGCGACCCGCGGTATCGGCGATCAGCACATCGATGTCGCGCGATTTCGCCGCCTGCAATGCATCGAACGCGACCGACGCCGCATCCGAACCGCTGCCTTGCGCGATCACCGCAACGCCGTTGCGTTCGCCCCAGATTTTCAGTTGCTCGACCGCGGCCGCGCGGAACGTATCGCCGGCGGCGAGCATCAGGCTGTAGCCATCGTTCTGGAAACGCCGCGCGAGTTTGCCGATGGTGGTGGTCTTGCCGACGCCGTTGACGCCGACGGTGAGGATCACGAACGGTTTGGCGGCCGGATCGATCGTCAGCGGTACGGCAACGGGTTTCAACAGCGCGATCAATTCAGTGCGCAACGCCGCGAGCAGCGCGCGACCGTCGGCGAACTCGCGTCCGTGCATGCGCTTGCGCAAGTTGCCGGTCAATTCACTGCTCGCAGTGACGCCGACATCGGCGCTGATCAGCGCGGTCTCGATCTCGTCCAGCAACTCGTCGTCGAGGATCGGATTGGCGCCGAGCAGTTCGCGGACATCCTTGAACAGGATGCTTCCGCGCAATCGCTCGCGCCAGCCGGGTTTGCCGGGCGCAGCGGGCGGGGCATGCGCCGTCTCGTCGGCGGGGCCGGGCGCTTCGGCGGCGGCGTCAGCGACGTTGGGCCGGGATTTTTTTTTCCAGAAGCTGACCATGGAATACGAATGCGGGAGAATCGCGTCATGGTAGCACTCACCCCCATCGCCGATTTTTCGTCGCACCATCGTGCATTCAGCGTAACGGCGCGTGCGCGATGAACCGCGCTCCGCCCGGCCATGTGCGCATCATCGGTGGACAGTGGCGCGGCTCGAAACTGCCGGTGGCCGATGTCGCCGGCCTGCGCCCAAGCGCCGATCGCGTGCGCGAAACCCTGTTCAACTGGTTGCAACAGAAGTTGCCTGGCGCGCGCGTGCTCGACCTGTTCGCCGGCACCGGTGCATTGGGTTTCGAGGCGGCATCGCGCGGCGCGGCGCAGGCGGTGCTTGTCGAGCGCGATCCGGCACTGGCCGCCAGCCTGCGCGCGAGCGCGGCGCGGCTGCATGCGGAAAACGTCGAGGCTGTCTGCGACGACGCGTTGCGTTGGCTGGCGCGCGAGCCACACGCGCGCTTCGATATCGTGTTCCTCGACCCGCCGTTCGACGCCGCGTTGTGGCAACCGGCGCTGGCGGCCTTGCGGCCGTGGCTGGCGACCGATGCGTGGCTGTACCTCGAATCGCCGCGCGATGGCGCGCCGATCGTCGCCGACGGGTTCATCGAGCATCGCGCCGGCACGACCCGCGAGGTGCGCTATGGGCTGTACCGGCGCGGCGCTGCTACACTTGGCGAGGTTCCCGCCACGCAGGATTCCGCCAACGCATGATCCCGGCCAACAATCGCATCGCGGTTTATCCAGGCACGTTCGATCCGATCACCAACGGCCACGTGGATCTGGTCGGACGCGCCGCACCGCTGTTCGAGCGGATCGTGGTCGGCATCGCTGAGAGTCCCGGCAAGAACCCCGCGTTTTCGACCGAGGAACGCGTCGGCCTTGCGAAGATCGCGCTGGCCGGCTACGCCAATGTCGAGGTACGCGGCTTCGACTCCCTGCTCGCCGATTTCGTGCGTGAACTGGGCGCTGGCGTACTGTTGCGCGGGCTGCGCGCGGTGTCGGATTTCGAATACGAATTCCAGCTCGCCAGCATGAACCGCCACCTGATCCCGGAAGTCGAAACCCTGTTCCTGACGCCGTCGGAGCACTACAGCTTCATCTCGTCCTCGCTGGTCCGCGAAATCGGCCGGCTGGGCGGAGATGTGACCGGTTTCGTGCATCCTGCGGTGCAGGCCGCGTTACATTCGCGCTGGAAGCGCGGATGATTGCCATCTGATCGCCACCAAACATTGGGGAACCGCCATGATCCATATCCGACCCGTTCCGCTCGCTCTTGCCCGGCTCGCCGCCATGCTGGCGGTGCTGCTGTTGTTCACCGGATGCAAGAAGCAGGAAGCCGCGGTCGAGGCCGTGGCCGCTCCGCTGCACGCCCCGGCCAGCCAGGCCGACGACACCGGCTGGAAGGCGTATTTCCAGTACGTGATCGGCCACAACGACGATGGCGTGACCGATCGCACCAACGCCTATTACCTGCCCGCGCCCGGCGGCGAGGATTACGACGGCAAGTACACGCGCCAGCTACAGGGCGTGCAGGACGTGGTCGCGCGCGGCGTGCTGCCCGGAAACATGCTGGCCTTCATGTCGCCCGATTCCACGAAAATGGCAGACCTGATCGTCGCCGCATTCAAGGATTCATCGGCCGGCAGCATGAGGAAGGTCGTCATTCTTTTTGTCGGCAAGAGCGTCGACAACGAGCGCGTCAAGGCCGCGGTCGCCAACACCGGATGCATCTACAGGTTCGTCGAGGCCAAATAGGTGCGAGGCAACATCACGTCCAGGCGCCTTGCGCCTGGACGGTAGCGCCCACGAACGCGTCCGCACAGCCATGAAAGATCACCTTCGATAACGCCATGGCCCTGCTGATCAACGACCTCTGCGTGAATTGCGACGTCTGTGCGCCGGTCTGCCCGAACGCGGCGATCACCCAGGGCGAAACGATCTACGAGATCGCGCCGTCGCGCTGCACCGAATGCGTCGGCCATTACGATGAACCGCAGTGCGTGGAAGTGTGTCCGGTCGAATGCATCTTCGTCGATCCGGAGCATGTCGAATCGCGCGAAGAGTTGCTCGACAAACTGCGCGAACTGCAACAGGAAGACGCATGAATCCACGTTTCCACTCGACCATCGCATCGCGGTTCGCGACTGCGTTCTTCGCCGCCGCATTGTCGGTCTGCGCGGCGCAAGCCGCCAACAAGCCAGCACGCGGTGCGTCGGAGCACCCGTCAGGCGCCGTCATCGCCAGCGCGCACTACCTCGCCACGCAAGCTGGCGAGAAAGTTCTCGCCGAAGGCGGCAACGCATTCGATACAGCCGTCGCGGTCGGCTCGACGCTGGGCGTGGTTGAGCCGGAAAGCTCGGGCATCGGCGGTGGCGATTTCTTCCTGCTGCATATTGCGAAAACCGGCAAGGATGTCTTCATCGATGCGCGCGAAACCGCGCCGGCTTCGGTCACGCCCGAGGAATATCTCGGCAAGGACGGCAAGCTCGATCACGACAAGGCGCTCAATGGCGCGCTCGCATCGGGTATTCCCGGCGCACCGGCTGGATGGGTTTATCTCGCGCAGCACTACGGACGCCTGCCGCTGAAAACATCGCTCGCGCCCGCGATCAAGATCGCGCGCGATGGCTTTCCGGTGTATCCGCGCATGGTTTCCGAATACGCCGAACAACGCGACGTGATGCGCCGCTGGCCGGCGACGACCGCGATCTTCGAACCGCAAGGACATCCGCTCGCGAATCACGACACGCTGCGTCAGCGCGATCTCGCCGACACGATGCAGGCGCTCGCCGACAAGGGTTTCGACGGCTTTTATCGCGGCAAGGTTGCGCGGAAGATCGTGGCTGCGATCAATGCCGCTGGCGGCAATTGGACTGCGGACGATCTGGCGAATTACCAGGTCAAGCTGCACGAACCGCTGCGCTTCAAGTATCGCGATTGGGACATCGTGACCGCACCGCCGCCGTCATCGGGTGGCGTAGCGCTGGTCGAAATGCTGAACATCCTCTCGACGTGGGATTTGCCGAAACTCGATCCGGCCACGCGCGTGCACCTGCTCGTCGAGGCGATGCGACGCGCGTATCGCGACCGCACGTATTTCCTCGGCGATCCGGATTTCGTCAAGGACATGCCGATCGCGCGACTGATGAGCCAGGAATACGCCGATAGCCAGCGCGCGGGCATCTCGATGGACAAGGCCACGCCGAGCTTTTCGTTGCCGGGCGCGCCGCCGCCTGCCGTCGGCCAGCACACGACGCATTTCTCGATCATCGATCGGCAAGGCAACTACGCATCGGTGACGATGACGACGAACACGGCCTACGGATCGGGCCTGGTCGCCGCCGGCACCGGCGTGCTGATGAACAGCGAGATGGACGATTTCGCCCTGCAGGCGGGCACGCCGAATGCCTATGGCGTGACCGGCTACGACGCGAATAGCGTCAAGCCAGGCAAGCGTCCGTTGTCGTCGATGACGCCGACTTTCATGCTCGGTCGCGATCGCGTGATCGTGCTCGGCACGCCCGGCGGCAGCCGCATCATCACGATGGTGCTGCTCGGCATCCTCGGTTTCGATGAAGGACTGACGCCGCAGCAAGTCGTTACGTTGCCGCGTTTCCACCACCAGTATTTGCCCGACGAGATTTCGCTCGAACCCGGCGCGTTGTCGCTCGATATTGTGAAAAAACTCGAAGCGATGGGACACAAGGTCAGTACCGAAGACGACGTATGGGGCCGGATGCAGGCGGTGGAATGGGATCGTGCGAGCAACACACTGAGCGGTGGCACGGATCCAAGAAACCCCGTGGGCAAAGCGAAAGTGATCGAGGCGCGATGAAACTCTGGTCGATTCTTGGAAACAGCCAACGCCTTGACGGCGGCGCGATGTTCGGCAACGTGCCGCGCGCGATGTGGTCGAAGTGGATCGCGCCGGACGCCCAGCACCGCATTCCGCTCGCGTGCCGCGCATTGCTCGCCAGCCCATTGAATGGAAAAGCGGTGCTGTTCGAGACCGGCATCGGGGCATTCTTCGATCCGAAACTGCGCGAGCGCTACGGCGTGGTCGAGGATCGCCACGTGCTGCTCGAATCGCTGGCGACAGCGGGTTTCGCGCACGAGGAGATCGACGCGGTCGTGCTCAGTCACTTGCATTTCGATCACGCCGGTGGATTGCTCGCCTCGTGGCGCGAAGGTGAGTCGCCATCACTGCTGTTTCCGAACGCGCGTTATTTCGTCGGCGAGGAAGCGTGGCAGCGCGCGACGCATCCGCATGCGCGCGATCGTGCCTCGTTCATTCCCGAACTCGCGGGCTTGCTGGAAGCGAGCGGGCGACTGGAAATCGTGCGCGGCGACCGGCATCCGTATTTCGGCGAGGCCGTGCGCTTCCATCGCAGCGAAGGCCATACGCCCGGCCTGTTGCTGGCCGAGTTGCGCGGGCACGACGACCACGGCGGCCTGGTGTTCTGCGCCGACCTGATTCCGGGCCGGCCGTGGGTGCATCTGCCGGTCACGATGGGTTACGACCGCTATCCTGAATTGCTGATCGAGGAAAAACGCGCGTTTCTCGAAGACAAACTTGCGCGCAACGTGCATCTGTTCTTCACCCACGATGTCGATTGCGCGCTGGCGCGGGTGACACGCGATGACAAGGGCCGCTTCGGCACCGACCACGAAGTTGCAGAACTCCACGCAAGGGCATTGGCGGCATGAAAGCACTTCTTCTCGTATTGATGCTCTTCGCGTCGGTGCAAGCATCGGCACGACCGCCTGCACCCGTTGCCTCGATGCCGCCTGCTGCCCCAGCGTCGCAGCCTGTGCTGCAATCGCAATCGCAATCGCAATCGCAAGGCCAGATCGAATCCGCAGCAGCAGTGGCCGATCCCGACTTCGGCATTCATGCGAATGTGTTGGGACTCGAACGCCGCGTCGAGATGCTGCAATGGCGCAAGGTGAATTTCCCGGCGCCGCCGCATGACGAACAGGCATGGATCGCGGGTCGCGTGGATGCCAACGGTCTCGACGCCGCGCACAAAAATCCAGACGACTTGCCGTTCAATGGCGCGCGCTGGTGGAGTGGCGCTCCGAAGCTCGACGGCCATCCGGTTGCGGCATCGGTGCTCGGCGCGCTGGACGCGTGGGCGCCATTGAGACCCGTCCTGTCGCAACTGCCGACCAACCTCGCGGTCAGCTTCCAGCCCGACGGCGACTGGCTTTCGACCTCGCAGGATCCGGCGCATCCGCAGGTCGGCGACGTGCGCGTTCGATGGCGCGTGATCGAGCATGCGTCCGCACCGGCCGGCACGACTCTTATTGCCGGACGCTGGGAATTGCCGGCCGCGACGCAGCCGGCCCCGACCACACCGACCGCAACGTCGTTGCCATCGTCCGGCATTCGCGAATGGATGCGGCGCTTGTTCGGCAACTACGTGGTGTGGCTGTTCGTCGCCGGACTCGTGCTGGCACTTGCGCTGCTGATCTGGAAGCGTCGGCGCTGATTGATCTCGTCGACGGCGATCCGGTCCCTGCGTTGCGCATCGGATCGGTGAATCGCAGCGAATAAAAAGCGGCGCCCCCCGGTGGACGCGCCGCTTTGATGTTGCGATGACTGCCGGTCGTGCCGGCAATCCGGGCTTACTTCTTCGACAGACAGGCTTTTTGAGCGGCCTTGTACTCGTCGCCCTTCTTGCCTTTGTTGGCTTTCGAGCAATCGCTCATCTTCTGCTGCTGCGGCGTCAGGGTCTTGGCGGGCGCGGCGGCTAGGGTGGCGGCAGCTGCGGGAGCGGCAGCCGGGGCAGCGGCAGCGGCCGGAGCCTTCATGCAGCTGGAAACGGATTTCTTGTAGTCGTCGCCTTTCTTGCCTTTGTTCGCGGAAGCACAGGCGCCCATCTTCGATTGCTGGGCGGTCGGGGCTTTTGCGGGGGCAGGGGCTGTAGCCGGCGTGGCGGCACTGGCGGCGCCGAAGGCGAGCAGGGCGGCAACGGACATTGCGATGATGCTGGACTTCATGGGACACCTCGGGTGATGGGACGACAGTAGGGACACTGCGAGGCGGATGCTACGCAGCCCAATGCCGCGAATCACCATCCGCAAGGTGAAACTTTCTTCATGTTGAAGGATCGGTTCATCCGCGATTTCGGAAGCACCGCTCCGCCGCACTACCGGACGGAGGGCGCATCCGCGACAATCCCTGACCGGCATCAACCGAGGACAACCGCATGTATACGCTCTACTACTCCCCCGGCACCGCCAGCATGGTCGCGCACCTCGCGTTGCTGGAAATCGGCGCGCCGCATCGGCTGGAACTCGTCGATTTCGACGCGAACGCGCAGAAAGATCCGGCATACCTGAAGCTCAATCCGCAGGGCAGGGTGCCGACGTTGATCGTCGACGGCAAACCCGTGTTCGAATCCGCCGCGCTGCTGATGCTGCTGGCCGAACGCCATCCGGAAGCCAACCTCGCGCCCGCAGTCGGCACGCCCGAACGCGCGGCGTGGTACCAGTGGATCGTGTACATGGCCAACACGCTGATGCCGACCTACCGCCTGTGGTTCTATCCGCCCGATGCGGGCGCGGCCGAACATCCGGCGAACGTGCGTGCCGCGATCCAGGGCCGCATCGAAGGCGCGTTCGACCTGCTCGACAAGCACCTGGCCGCGAACGGCCCGTACATGCTCGGCGAATTCTTCGGCGTCGACCTGCTGCTGACGATGCTGATGCGCTGGTCGCGCAACATGCCGAAGCCGGCGACTGAGTGGCCGGCGCTGAAGAAGCTGGCCGATTTGGTGCGTGCACGGCCTAGTTGGAAGAATCTCTATGAGATCGAGGGGCTCACTGATTGGTGAGCACCTAACTCCTTCGCCTACTTGCGGGCTAGTGGCTCAACACTGCAAGCAGCGATGCCCCGACGATCGCCGCAAACACGCCTATGAGCCACTTGAGCGGAGGCCGACTATTCGCAGGTAGTGGGGCAATAATCCGTTCGTCACTCGATTCATCCAGCATTCGCATCAATGCAACCGCCTGGTCCCAATCGGCCTCGTTGAGCACGTACAACCGCGCGCTGCTGCCCACGGTTGGACCAGCCGAGATTCCGATGAAGAGCCTGTCTGCATCGGATAGGTAGCTCTCGATTCCTTCGCCATCGAGAGCGATCCTCAACGTATGGATGAAAGCCATGCTGGATGATGCACACAGGAGTTTCATATGAGCTTCAATGTCCCGATTGGGTTCCCTGTATTTTCTAACGAAAAAGGCCGGGGAAACCCGGCCTTTTCTTTTCAACGTGACGATGAATGCAAAGCTTACGCCGCCTCAGCCTGCGCCTTGCGCGGACCTTCCAGCAGGGCCTTGCGGATGTGCGAGATGACCAGTTCGACCTCGTCGTCGGCGATCGCGAAGTGCGGGGTGAAGCGCAGCGAGTTCGCGCCGCCGTGGATCACGCCGATGCCGCGTTCGCGCATGTATTCCTCGGTCGACCCAACGCCGTAGCACTTGAACGCGTCATTGAGTTCGCATGAGAACAGCAGGCCGGTACCTTGCACCTTGGTGATCAGGCCGCCGAGTTCGTCCTTCAGTTTTTCGAGCTTGGCGATGAATGCGCGGCCCTGACCGCGCACGTTCGCGCGCAGTTCCGGGGTGAGCATGCCGAGCACCGCGCAGGCCACGTCCATCGCGCGCGGATTGCTGGTCATGGTGTTGCCGTACACGCCCTTGCGATACAGGCTCGCGGCGCGTTCGCCGACGGCGAGCACGGAAAGCGGGAACTGGCCGGCATTGAGCGCCTTCGAATAGGTTTCCATGTCCGGTGCTTCGATGTGCTCGAAGCCGGGGTAATCGATGATCGACAACACGCCATGCGCGCGCAGGCCGGCCTGGATCGAATCGACCAGCAGCAACGTGCCGTGCGCCTTGGTCAGTGCGCGTGCGGCTTCGTAAAAAGCCGGCGGGACCGCGCGACCCGGATCGCCTTCGCCCATCACCGGCTCGAGGAACATCGCTTCGATGTACCAGCCGTTCTTGTCGGCATCGGCGAACACCGCGCGCAACTGGTCGATGTTGTACGGCTCGACCGTGATCAGGCTGTTCTCGTGGCGGAAGCTCGCGAGGTTCTGCTGGTAGCCCTTGCGGCTGGAGTCGGAATAGATCGCGGGGCCTTCGGTGCGGCCGTGGAACGCGCCCTTCACCGCAAGCCGCTTGATCTGCTTGCCTGCATGGCGCGCGCCTGGATCGGT
>JANXZP010000238.1 GCA_025355485.1 Pseudomonadota bacterium | reverse complement strand
GCGCTTGCCCATGCGGGCCAGTCCGCAGGCCAGGCTGGCACTGGTGGTGGTCTTGCCCACACCGCCCTTGCCGGAAGTGACGACGATGATTTCTGCCAAGTGTTTGCGCTCCAGTGGGGCTTCGGATGCGTTCGTGACGATCGCGGGTGCGATCACGGCCGGCTCGATTGCGGCGAGCTCGACCGCTGCGGGCGCGACGACGGGCGATTCGACGGGCGATTCGACGATCGGTGGATCGGCAGCGGCCGATGCTTCGGCGGACCTGAAAAAAGCGGATAAAGCTTCGGCGCGTGAAACGTCGACGGACGAACCGGCGCCCGCTGGAGCATCGATCGGCGAAACGACAGCGGGCGTACTGGCAGCCGGTGAATCGGCGGGTTTGTCGACGGGCGCTTCGGCCACGTGGGTTTCTTCGTCGGCGGACATCATGTGAGCTCCTCGATGCGCAAGGTATCGTTCTGCAACCACACCTGCACGGCCTTGCCATGCAACGCGGCGGGTATTTCGTCGAGCACCTTGTAGTTTCCGGCGACTGCGACAAGCTCGGCGTGGAACTCGCGGCAGAAAATCCGCGCGCTGGTGTCGCCGAGCGCGCCGGCGAGCGCGCGCCCACGCAGCGGTCCGTAGATGTGCACCGAACCGTCGGCGATTACTTCCGCGCCCGCCCCAACCGGCGCGCACACGGTCAGGTCGCGATTCTGCGCATACACCTGCTGGCCCGAACGCACCGGCGCGGTGTGCACCATGCCGGGAGATCCATGCGGTACAGGGGCTGCGACCGGCTCCGGTGCGCGCTCGATCGTGACGGTTTCGACCGCGACTGCGACAGGCGCGAGGTGCGGAATTTCAGCGGCGCGTTCGTACTGCGCGCGAAATTTCGCGAGCAGCGGCAAACCGATGTCGCGCGAAAGCGATTCGACCTCGGTGGTGCCGAACGCGAGCGCGACCGGCAGTACGCCGGCCTGCTGCAATCCGCGCACGAGTTCGCGCGCGCTGGCCGCATCCGGGCAACGGCTGAGCGATCCGAAATCGACCACCACCGCGGCGCGCTCGAACAATTTCGGCGCACGCTGCACGCGCTCGCGCATTTCGGCGACGAGCCTGGCGACATCGAGGACGCGGACGCGGAGATTGGCGATGCCGACCTGGCCGATCTTGAGTTCGCCGGCCTGTTCGTAGTCGGGTGCGATCGCCGCCATCAGGTGCCCGTCGCGCGATGTTCGGCGTGATCGGCCACGGCGCGCGCACTCAACCATTCCTGCACGGGCAGGCCGTGCGCATCGCCATCGAGATAGGTCGCGCACACCCACGGCCAACTGCACAGTTCCTTGACCAGCAATGACACCCGCAGGTCGGTGCCGGGCATCATCTGCTGGCCGACTTCGCGGAAACCGAAACTGCCGTGGAACAGCAGCGCCGGATTGCTGCCGGGCGCCACGAATACTTCGCAGGCCAGTTGTGGCGCGCGCACTTCTGCGAAGCTCTGCACGTCCGCGTAGAACACGCGGCCGAGTCCGGCGCCACGATGCGCGCCGGCGATCACGATACGATCGATGTAGACGAACTCCGGATAGCGCTCGTGGAACCAGGTGAAATTGGGGCTGTCGTAGTTCGCGTCAGGCATCAACGCGATCAGGAAACCGGCCAGGTGGCCGTCGGTTTCAGCGACCCGGAAATAGGCGGCGTGCCGCCAGAAATAGCGCAGCCGATCGGCGTCGATGGGGAGGATGCCTGCGCCCGCGGCATTGTTGAGGGCAAGTACCGAATCCAGCTCGTGCTCGCGCACGTCGCGGATGACCATCGCCATGCAGTCCGTACTCCCGATCCATGACGGTCACGAGCCCGAATGCCGTGCGCCGCCGACGCCGATTATGCCACCGCATCCGGCCCGGATACACAACATCCTGTGGTCGCCATCCGTGCAGGTGGAAACAGGCATGACTTTGGGCCCGTACGTTGCGAGCCGCCGCCGCCTATGATGCGCGCATGCTCGCGCGTGTCAGCCATACCCAACTCCTGCGCTACGCCGGCCTGTTCACCTGGGCGA
>JANXZP010000219.1 GCA_025355485.1 Pseudomonadota bacterium | reverse complement strand
GTCGAATGCGGTTTATGGTCTCAGCTAAGCTGAACCAGAACGCCTATGTCGAATCCGTAGGGAGACTTCCGTCAACACCGGATGCATGACGGTCTTGCCTTGAGCTTTCAGGCTGTTGCTGATCATCGTGTTGTCCATAGTTGTAGCTGTGCTCTCGTCGAAGTGAAGCGGCTCAACGGATGCCAGACTGCATTTCCGTAGTCGGTCTTGTTGCACCGCTGCTGCTGGTGCGGACCAGGGTATAAACCGCGCCCGGAGACCTCGTTCGCTCATCGGATTGGCCTGTGCTGCGGGGATCAGCCACTGCACGTTGGTGGCGCCGAATAGTTAGTCAGGTTCTCTCCGGGTGGGTCTGACCCGTTGTTACCGCTTCGCTCCGGCTGTGAACTGGTTTGCTTGGTGTGCTTGGTCTGCGCCGATCAAATCGCTGCCACTGTTCGCCTGCTGGCCGCGCGCTGCACCATCGGGTGCCTGAGCCACGCATCCGGATCGTAGTGTTCGCCACGCGCGAGCATCGCCCACAGTTGGCGCGCGTGCTTGTTGGCGATGGCCACTAGTAGTTTTCCGAACGGCAGGCGTGCGGCTAGGGACTGGATCCAGATCTGCTCGGGCGTGGCCTTCTCCCGTGGCACGGCCTTGGCACGTTGCAGGCTGCTGCGCGCGCCCTGGATCAGTAGTGTTCGCAGATACGCATCACCACGACAACTGATGTTGCCCAGCCGGCTGCGTCCGCCGCTGGAATGCTGGGTGGGTGTCAACCCGAGCCATGCGGCCAGCTGCCGGCCGTTCTTAAACTCTTGTGCCGAGCCGACCGTCGCCACCAGCGCATCGGCGGTGATCGGGCCAACGCCGATGATCGCGCGTGCGCGCGCGCAGCGGTCATCGGCTTTGGCATGCGTCTGGATCCGTTCATCGCATGCCGCGATACGCTCGCGCACCTGTTGCCAGTGACCGTTGAGATCGCCAAGCAGTTCGATCAGTGACGCGGGCAATGCATGCGCCGACAGATCGGCTAGCACGATGCGTAACGCCGCGTCGCTCTTTGCCACCACCACGCCGAACTCAGCCAGCACCCCGCGCAACCGGTTGCCGATCGCCAGCCCTTCCACCTTGTAACCCTCGCGCACCCGATGCCACGCCAGTCGCGCCTGCTGATCGACCGACTTCACCGGCACAAAGCGCATGTTGCCCTGGCGCGCTGCGGTCGCAATCGCCTCGGCATCGTTGCGGTCGTTCTTGGTCGTGCGGCTCTTGCGAAACGGCGTCACGAACTGTGCGGCGATCAACTTCGGCTGCAAACCGTGTTCCAAACAACGCCGTGCCCAATGGTGCGCACCGCTGCACGCTTCCATCGCCACCACCGTACCGGCAGGCAACTGCGCCAGCCAGTCGGCAAACGCACCGCGCTGCAACTCCTTACGCTGCCGAACACGTCCGCTCTCATCGAGCTCGCAGATCGCGAACACGAGCTTTGCCAGATCCACGCCGATCGTTATAGTGCGCATTGGAGACTTCCCCTTCGTCTGATTGTTGAGTCGAATCACAATCATGGCACTCGATGCCGACGCGGCCTGGCCGCTGAAGTGGGAAGTCTCCTTTTTACTCGCTCAAGCGGACCTGCGCGGAGTAAGCTGCCCGTGCAAATCACACGTTGCGGCCGCGCAGGCCGCTTAGCTTAGGCGTTAGGCGCTCATGAGAGTTTATCTGCCTTTGGTCACAAGTACTTTCATCGCTCTTGTATTCACGGGTTGCGTTACTACACATACGAAGCTGCTCCTGCTCGATGATTTAGCGACAGAGCTAACGGCAACGCGCAACTCGGCTCACATTTATCGTGTCGAATGTCCGCGCGCAGCCCATTCCTTAGTTGGACTAAGCAAGAAAGTCGTTGTCTCAAAACTTGGTGCAGCAGACTTCACCGATGAAGGTCAAGAGTGGTATTCGTTTGTAAAGCACTTTGATCCTACGGAGTATGGAAAGATCCGCGTGGACAAGGATGGAGTTGAGTACATTAAAATGCCACCTCATAGCGGGTGGACGAATATTGGGTTCACATACGATTCAATGGAGCGCGTCGTACGCACGGACTGTCGATATCCATACAATCGGTAAGAG